>JAZNIP010000163.1:0-9244 GCA_045577575.1 Lachnospiraceae bacterium
CCGCCTATATGCTTTTATTTGGAAAAGAAAAAACGGAAATGACGATAGAAACGCCAAAGGGAATTCCCTACACGGCACAGCTGCTTGATATACAGCGTACTGAGAACTGCGTGAGCTGTGCTGTCAGAAAGGATGGCGGTGATGACCCGGATGTGACGAGCGGAACATTGGTTTATGCGAGAGTATGCTGTGAAACGGCAGAGACTGGAGATGGAAAAGCAAAGATTGTCATAGACGGGGGTATCGGAGTCGGCAGAGTAACAAAACCCGGATTGAACCAGCCTGTTGGGAATGCAGCAATTAATGAGATTCCGAGAAAAATGATTACACAAGAGGTATCTCAGATCTGTCTGCTTGCCGACTATACAGGCAGAATGCGAGTGGAAATTTTTGTACCGGAGGGAGAGCAGCTTGCAAAGAAAACATTTAATCCCAGACTTGGTATTGTAGGAGGAATTTCCATATTGGGAACGAGCGGAATCGTAGAGCCCATGAGCAATCAGGCGATTTTAGATACGATACAGGTGGAGCTGCGCCAGCGCAGGGCACAGGGATATACTTATGTGGCAGTATCACCGGGAAATTACGGACTGGATTTTATGAAAAAAACTTACGACTATGACCTCGACCGAAGTGTAAAATGCAGCAACTTTATCGGTCAGACGGCAGACATGGCAGCAGAGCTTGGATTTGAGAGAATGCTGCTGACAGGGCATATCGGAAAGCTGATAAAGGTCGCAGGCGGGATTATGAATACCCATTCAAGAGAAGCAGACTGCCGGATGGAGCTTTTGACAGCCTTTGCCGTAAAAGAAGGTGTTGAGCCAAAGCTTCTTTTACAGATAGCGGATTGTGTGACAACGGAGGAGGCTGTGCGCATCTTGAAAGAGAGTGCCGGGGCGCGGTCTGTTATGGAACGGATTGCAGAGCGTATTTGCTACTATTTAGAAAAAAGGACAGGTGACAGGTTAAAGACAGACTGTATTTTATATGCAAATGAGTTTGGAGAATTGGCGAAAAGTAAGGGGGCATCGGAATGGTTTACTTTGTTGGTGCAGGAACAGGAGCGGTAGATTTGATAACTGTTCGCGGAATGCGGTTGCTTCAGCGGGCGGATGTAATTATTTATACAGGTTCACTTGTGAATCCGCAGCTATTGGACTATGCAAAAAAAGATTGTGAAATACATAACAGTGCAGAACTGACACTGGAAGAGGTACTTCAGGTGATGACAAAGGCTGAGGCAGAACAGAAAACAGTTGTCCGGCTGCACACCGGAGAGCCGAGCATTTATGGAGCGGTGCGTGAGCAGATGGATGAGCTGGATAAATTGGGTATTGCATACGAGAGCTGTCCGGGAGTCAGTGCCTGTTTTGGCGCGGCAGCGTCCCTGAATCTGGAGTATACGCTGCCCGGTATTTCCCAGTCTCTGATTATTACAAGGATGGCGGGAAAAACAGAGGTGCCAAAAAAGGAAAGCATTGAGAGCTTTGCAGCACATCAGGCATCTATGGCGATTTATTTGAGTACGGGAATGCTGCGGGAGCTGAGTAATCGTCTCATAGCCGGCGGTTATTCTAAAAATACTCCGGCAGCACTTGTTTATAAAGCAACGTGGCCGGAGGAAGAGGCATATGTATGCACTGTGGAAACACTTTATGATACCGCCGCGAGGCATCATATTACGAAGACGGCACTTGTACTGGTGGGAGAGGCGGTTGCTCATCGGCAGTATGAAAAATCCCGTTTGTATGCGGCGGATTTTTCCACAGAGTTTCGACAGGCAAAGGAAGAAAAGGAATGAAAATAAGTGTTATCAGCTTTACGGAGACGGGCATGGGACTTTCTGAAAGACTGCCGGAATTAATCGATGCAGAGTGTGAACTGTTTACCAAATGCAGTACAGGTACGGATAGAGTATCAGCAATAGCAGAGAAAATTCCTTATGTAAAGGAGTGTATAAGCGATTGGGCCGGAGAACAGATGCGGCAAAGAAAAGCACTGCTTTTTATCGGTGCATGCGGGATTGCAGTAAGAGCCATTGCCCCACATGTGACGGACAAGCTGCACGATAGTCCGGTGCTTGTCATGGATGAAGGAGGAGGGTATGTGATTCCGATTTTATCCGGACATGTGGGCGGTGCAAATGAACTGGCCGGACAGATTGCCCAAAAGACAGGTGCAGTGGCGGTTATCACTACAGCCACAGACCTACATCAGTTGTTTGCGGTTGATATATTCGCTAAGAAAAACAATCTCTTTATTGAGAACAAGGAAGGGATTGCAAGGGTATCGGCAAAGCTGTTGGCAGGAGAGGAAATTACGATGTCAGTTGAGCGGGGACATTTACTGCCCGATAGCGTTTTGCCGGAACAGATAAGAATTATTTCCTATCCTCCCACAGAGGCGGTAGATGTACTGATAGCTTCTCAACCTGAGCGTGAGGCAGTGCTGGTACTGCGTCCAAAAGAATATATCATAGGCATGGGCTGCAGGAGAGGAAAGGAAGCAGAAAAGATAGAAGCATTTGTCCTGCGAAGCTTAGAGTGTGCCGGAATAAAAATACAGCAGGTGGCGGCTCTTGCCACGATTGATATAAAGAGTCGGGAAGAGGGACTTTTGACGTGGTGTAGGAAGGAAAGGGTGCCGTTTCTTACTTATACGGCAAAGGAGCTAAACGAGGTGTCCGGCAGGTTTCAGACCTCTGCGTTTGTAGAGGAAAAGGTAGGAACGGATAACGTGTGTGAAAGATCGGCACTGCGGGCATGTGGTGAGAACGGAAAACTTGTTTATGAAAAGCATGCAGAGGACGGAATGACGATTGCGATTGCGAAACAGGTATGGAGTGTGACATTTGATGAGACATAAAATAATGATTGTCGGGATGGGACCCGGCAGAGAGGATATGATGACTGCTCAGGCAATGGAGGCATTGGAGCAGGCAGATGTGATTGTGGGCTATCAGGTTTATCTGGATTTGCTGACGGAACGGTTTCAGGAAAAGGAGTTTTATTCCACTCCCATGCGGCAGGAGGCAGAGCGGTGCAGATACTGTTTTCAAGAGGCAGCAAAGGGCAGGTGGGTAGCACTTATATGCAGTGGAGATGCTGGAATCTATGGAATGGCATCCCTAATGTACGAAATCGGAAGAGAATATCCGGAAACAGAGCTGTGTGTCATTCCGGGGATAACGGCGGCAAGCAGCGGGGCGGCAGTGCTCGGAGCTCCGCTGAATCATGATTTCTGTGTCATCAGTCTGAGTGATTTATTGACGCCCTGGCAGCAGATTGAGCGGCGACTGAAAGCGGCGGCTGAGGGGGATTTTGCTATTGCACTTTATAATCCGTCCAGTCACAGAAGAAAGGATTATTTGAAAAGAGCCTGTGACATTCTTCTCTGTCATATGGACGGAGAGCGGGCATGCGGTTATGTAGTAAATATCGGCAGGGAGGGCACAAGGACTGTCACCTGTACGCTGAAAGAACTGAGAGAAAGACAGGTCAACATGTTTACGACTGTATTTATCGGAAACAGCGGTTCGGAAATAATAAACGGAAAATTGATTACAAAGCGGGGATATCAGATTGAAAGAGGTACTGATTTTTGCCGGGACAACGGAAGGTAGACTTGTGGCAGAGCATTTGGCAAAGGAAAACATCCGTCATACGGTTTGTGTGGCAACCGAATACGGAGCACGAATGCTGGAGGAGCATCCGCTCAGAACCGTACGGCAGGGCAGGATGACACGGGAGGAAATAAAAGAGCTTATTTGTTCAAGTGATTTTGCGGCAATCGTAGATGCTACTCACCCATATGCGGAGCTGGTAACAGAAAATATTAAACAGGCGATAAGCGGCACAAAGCTGCCCTATTTTCGGATAGAGAGAGAAGCAGACAGAATAGCTGATGGTGAGAATACAAGGATTCGGCATTTTTCTTCCGCAGAGGAATGTGCCCGCGCTTTGGGAAAAACGCAGGGGAATATTCTGTTGACAACCGGAAGCAAGGAGCTGTCTGTTTATTGCGCTTCGGACAGTCTAAAGGACCGACTCTATGTACGCATATTGCCGGCGGTGGAAAGCCTGCAGCTTTGTGAAAAACAGGGAATAATGGGAAAACGGATCATAGCCATGCAGGGGCCGTTTACCGTAGAAATGAATGAGGCAATGCTTCGTCAGTATCACATTACCCATTTGGTAACAAAAGAAAGCGGAGTAAGCGGCGGTTACGGAGAAAAACTGGAGGCTGCGAGCCGGACAGATGCTTTCGTATGGGTGATAGACCGCCCGGAAGAGAGAGGACTATGAAACGGAAACGGATTATGCTTGCCGCACCCGGGAGCGGAAGCGGAAAAACGACAATCACCTGTGCACTGCTGCAGGCATTAAAAGATAGAGGACAGCAGGTGATTTCTTATAAGTGCGGACCGGATTATATTGACCCGATGTTTCATAAAACGGTGCTCGGTGTGGCATGCAAAAATTTGGATACCTTTTTTACGGGAGAAAAAAAGACAAGAGAGCTTTTTTTGGAAGACAGGACAGAAGAAGACTTTGCAGTACTGGAAGGAGTCATGGGACTGTTTGACGGACTGGGCGGTATTTGTGAGGAAGGCTCCTCCTATCACCTTGCAAAGGTGACTAAAACACCGATTGTACTGGTAGTGGATGCAAAGGGAATGGGACGCTCTGTCATTGCACTTGTGGCGGGCTTTCTTGCTTATGATACGGAGAAGCTGGTTCGGGGTGTTATTTTTAACCGAATGTCAAAGGCATATTATGAAATCATAAAGCCGGTGGCAGAGCAGGAGCTTGGAATTTGGGTATTAGGATATGTTCCGGAGCATAAGGAGCGGCAGCTGCAGAGCAGGCATCTGGGGCTTGTGATGCCGGATGAACTGGGCGATATCCGTGAACAGATAAAGGCATCGGCAGGGGAGCTTAGCCGAACCGTTTCGATAGAAGCTATAACGGAAATTGCAAATAGTGCATCAGAGCTTGACGGCATGGCAGAGGAGGTTTACATAACAAAAGAAGATGGGGATTGTTCACGACCTGTCATTGCAGTAGCGAAAGATGAAGCCTTTTGCTTTTATTATGCGGACAATCTTTCTCTATTAGAGAAGTGCGGAGCAAAGCTGCATTATTTTTCTCCGATTCGGGATGAAAAGCTGCCCGAGGGTTGCTGCGGAATATTGCTTGGCGGTGGCTATCCGGAGCTGTATGCTGCTTTGCTGAGTGCCAATATTTCCATGAGACAGTCGATAAAGCAGGCATTTGAACAGAGTATGCCGATGGTGGCAGAGTGCGGCGGTTTTATGTATCTGCATTCGCAGATACAGGATAAAGCGGGGGTTGCTTATCCTATGGTAGGAGTGCTTTCCGGTATCTGTAAAGATATGGGGAAATCCGTGCGGTTTGGCTATGTGGAAATAAGAGAGCAGGAAAGCTGCTTTTTGCCGGTGGGAGAACGTATAAAAGGACATGAATTTCACTATTTTGACAGCACCGAAAACGGAAATGCGTGTATTGCCCGAAAGCCGGCATCAGGAAAGGAATATTCATGTGTAACAGCCGGTTCCCACTACTGGTTAGGTTTTCCGCATTTGTATTATCCGTCTAATCCGGGGTTTGCGGAGTATTTTGTAAAAATAGCAAGGAATTATAAAAATAGTAAAGCGTAAGAACTCATTGTATGATAAAAGAAAAGAATTGCTTTTTCTCTGCTGAAGTGATAGACTGCTTTCTGGATGGTATTCGAAAGAAACTGTACCGAAAAGACAGTAACCTTCGGCAGAAGAAAGGGAGTGTCACCTGAAGCAACTTATGTGCACGGCACAAAGAAAGCAAGGGCAGGTGATGTGATTGAAAATCGGACTTATCGGTGCCGGTAAAGTGGGCTTTTCTATGGGAAAATATCTGGTAGAGAAGGGCATGAATGTATCCGGCTATTACAGCAGTAGGTCAGAGTCTGCAAAGGAAGCAGCAATATTTACAAAAACAAAGTATTATGAATCAATAGAGGAAATCGTTGAAGAAAGTGATACTCTGTTTCTTACAGTTCCTGACGGGAAAATCCGTGAGGTTTATTCTGAGATAATTCAGACAGATATTACAGGAAAGTGTCTTGTGCACTTAAGTGGGGCACTATCATCTGAAGTTTTTTCTGGTATTCGAGAAAGAGGAGCGAAGGGCTTTTCTATCCATCCAATTTGCGCTGTGAGTGACAAACTGACAGGCTATCAGGATTTATCCAAAGCATATTTTACAATTGAAGGAAAGGATGCAGATGCATTAACAGAGCTGTTTCGGAGCTTTGGTAATCATGTGGAAGTAATTTCGGCTGAGCATAAGGTGAAGTACCATGCGGCAGCGGTATTTGCCAGTAATTTGTCCGTTGGGCTTTACGATATGGCGGCGGGCATGTTAAAGGAATGCGGATTATCACAGGAGTTTGCAGAGGCGGCTCTGCTACCGCTGCTTTTAGGAAATGCGCAAAATATAAGCGCACATGGTACAATGCATGCACTTACCGGGCCGGTAGAACGGGCAGATGCTGCTACGGTGCAAAAGCATTTGTCGGCTTTACAGGGGGACGAAAGGGAGATTTATCGTCTTTTGTCGCAAAGGCTTGCGGACATTGCGGCAGGGAAGCATCCGGATAGAAAATATGACAATATACGATTGCTTTTAGAAAGGAAGGAACCATGAAAAACACAGTATTAACCTTTCGCACAGCGAAGGAAAAGGGCGAGAAGCTGACCATGCTTACCGCTTATGACTATTCTACAGCAAAATTGATGGACGAAGCAGGAATTAATTCCATTTTAGTGGGAGATTCTCTCGGAAATGTAATATTGGGCTATGAAGATACGATATCCGTCACAATGGAGGATATGATACATCACGGCGCGGCAGTGGCAAGAGGAGCAAAAAACGCACTCGTTGTCATTGATATGCCTTTCATGTCCTATCAGACCAGTGTGTATGACGCAGTAGTGAATGCGGGACGTCTGATGAAGGAGGGCAGAGCAGGTGCCGTAAAATTAGAAGGGGGAAAAGAGGTTTGTAAACAGATTGAGGCGATTACCGCAGCAGGGATTCCGGTTGTGGCACACTTAGGCTTGACACCGCAGTCCATCAATGCCTTCGGAGGCTTTAAGGTACAGGGAAAAACCGAAGCAGCCGCCAGAAAGCTAATGGAGGATGCCAAAGCGGTAGAGGCGGCAGGAGCGTGTGCTGTAGTACTGGAATGTGTGCCGGCAAAGTTAGCAGAGCTTGTTACAAAAGAATTGATGATACCGACTATCGGTATCGGAGCGGGAAGCGTGTGTGACGGACAGGTGCTGGTTTACCAGGATATGCCCGGTATGTTTTCGGATTTTACACCGAAGTTTGTAAAATGCTTTGCAAGCGTTGGAGAGGTAATGAAGGAAGCCTTTGCTGCCTATCAGAAGGAAGTGCAGGCGGGCACATTTCCGGCAAAGGAGCATGAATACACTATCGCAGATGATATACTGGAAAAATTATATTAAAGGGGAAAAAGAAAATGGAAATCGTAGCAAGTGTACAGGAAGTAAGAGCAAGAATAAAGGAATGGAAACGTCAGGGACAGACCATCGGCTTTGTGCCGACTATGGGTTATCTGCATGAGGGTCATGCAAGTCTGATGAAATGTGCAAGAAAAGAATGTGATAAGGTAGTGGCAAGTATTTTTGTCAATCCGATGCAGTTTGGTGTAAATGAGGATTTGGACAGCTATCCGAGAGATTTAGAGGCAGATGCAAAGCTCTGTGAGGAAATCGGTGTGGATTTGATTTTCCATCCGGAGGTAGAGGAAATGTATGCAGACGGATTTTGTTCCTTTGTGGATATGAACGGCTTGACAAAAGAGCTTTGCGGTAAGTCCAGACCGGTTCATTTTCGCGGAGTGTGTACGGTAGTAAACAAGCTGTTTAATATTGTGACACCGGATAAGGCATTTTTCGGACAGAAGGATGCACAGCAGCTTGCAGTTATTCGCCGTATGGTAACGGATTTGAATATGGATATAGAGATTATCGGCTGTCCGATTATCCGTGAGGAGGACGGACTTGCAAAGAGCTCCCGAAATACATATTTAAATGGGGAAGAAAGACAGGCTGCACTTATTTTAAGTCAGACAATCCGGTTGGGCGAGCAGCTTGTACAGAACGGTGAGCGGAATGCAGAGACACTTGTGGCTGCCATGAAGGCCAATCTGGCAAAGGAACCTATGGCAAGAGTAGATTATGTAGAGGCTGTCAGCATGGATACGATTGAGAAAATAGACAGACTCGAAGGCTGTGTGCTTGTAGCAATGGCGGTTTATATCGGAACAACCAGACTGATTGATAATTTTATTGTGACAGTTTAAAAGGGGGACATTATGCAGATGCAGGCGTTAAAAAGTAAAATCCACCGAGCTACCGTGGTTCAGGCAGAGCTGAATTATATTGGCAGTATTACAATTGATGAGGCACTTTTGGAGAAAGCCGGTATTTCGGAATACGAAAAGGTGCAGATTGTGGACGTTGACAACGGAGCGCGGTTTGAAACCTATGCCATATGCGGAGAGTATGGCAGCGGTATGATATGCTTGAACGGGGCAGCTGCCCGGATGGTATCGGTAGGGGATAAGATTATCATTATGTCCTACGCTCTTATGACACCACAGGAGCTTGCGGAAAATCCGCCGAAGGTCGTGTTTGTGGATGAGAAAAACAGTGCGGAGCGCATTACCCGTTATGAAAAGCATGGCAGGCTGGAGGATTTGGTATAAAAAATCATTGACAATGGAAAAATTATGTATTACACTCAAAATAGTGGTTAGAAAAATCTAACTATGGTTACGACAGGATAACGCTTATTAGAAGGATAACGCTTATTAGAATAAGAGGAGAAAATGCATGACTTTATTGGATGCAGTTGTTGGAGAAGAATACATAATTAAGGATATTATGACAGATGATGATGAGCTGAATGCATTCCTTTTTTCACTTGGCTGCTATAGCGGTGAACCGATTACTGTGATTGCTTTCAAAAAGGGTGGCTGTACCGTTTCCATCAAGGATGGCAGATACAATATTGATAATGATTTAGCGGAAGCTATTTCAGTATAAAAAATAAAATAGTGATGAAAATCACTATTTTTTATGACAGCAAGTTAGTCAATGCTAACAAAAGTTATTACTGGCGAAGAGAAAAAATTGTTAAAATTTAGGAGG
>JAZNIP010000164.1:0-11524 GCA_045577575.1 Lachnospiraceae bacterium
AATACACTGTGAATGGTTTCAATAATCTGTGAAGTAGTTTCCTTTAATGCTTCCTCTGTTTCTTCGGAAGAAACCTGAATCGTCTTCGGCAGACCGGTTACCAGATTTCTGCCTCTGACATCCATATAATCAACCTCTGCCCGCTTATAAGCAGAGCCTATTTTAATCTTTAAATCCTCAGCGGTTCTTTCACCAATCAGCAGATTGTGTTTTTTACGCATATAACGCACAATCGCCTCATCGAAGTCATCTCCTGCGATTTTGATAGAAGCACTGACAACCGTACCACCCAAAGAAATAACCGCAATGTCCGATGTACCGCCACCGATATCCACAATCATGTTGCCACATGGCTTGGAAATATCAATGCCTGCACCAATGGCTGCAGCAATCGGCTCCTCAATGATAGACACCTCTCTGGCACCTGCCTGATAGGTTGCATCCTCTACCGCCTTTTTTTCGACCTCGGTTACACCACTTGGTACACATACTGCAATGCGCGGCTTGCGGAAGGTCCTTTTACCGAGTGCCTTCTGGATAAAATATTTCATCATTTTTTCCGTCACGGTGTAATCAGAAATAACACCCTGACGCAACGGACGTACCGCCACAATATTTCCCGGTGTTCTTCCCAGCATAAGTCTGGCATCCTCACCGATTGCCTTGATTCTGTTGGTATCTCTGTCAAAAGCCACAACAGAAGGCTCTTTTAACACAACACCTTTTCCTCTTATATAAACAAGAATACTTGCTGTACCCAAGTCAATACCAATATCTGTATACTGCATAAATTCGAACCCCTTTCCAATGGTCATCTATCATAATGTTTTCCAAATGTTGACACTTTAAACATATGACTCTCTGTTTCCGCACACAATATCATGCCACTATACAAAAAATCACATATACGTTGACATTATAACCTAAAACAGTGCATTTTCAAAGGGTTTTCCAAAAATTCACAAAAAATTAAGAACGCAGTCAATAAAACAGATCCCTCTGTTTATCCACCGCGTCCATGCTTTTTTATGAAACTATATTCTATTTCGGCTTCTTTTTTATAAAGCTTTAGCCCTTTTCCAACATTTTTTTAATATAAATACCGGTATAAGATGCCGGATTCTTCGTAATCTGCTCAGGTGTACCTGTTGCCACGATTGTTCCTCCTTTGTCTCCGCCCTCAGGACCGATATCAATAATATAATCCGCAGTCTTAATAACATCCAGATTATGCTCTATCACAACTACCGTATTTCCCCCTTCTGTCAATCGATGCAGAATCTCTACCAATTTATGCACATCAGCAAAATGAAGTCCGGTTGTCGGCTCATCCAATATATAGATGGTTTTACCTGTACTGCGTCTGCTTAGCTCTGTGGCCAGCTTAATTCTCTGCGCCTCTCCTCCCGAAAGTGTCGTAGACGGCTGTCCAAGCTTAATGTAGGAAAGTCCCACATCATACAGTGTCTGAATTTTATTTTGAATCGATGGTACATTTTCAAAAAACGTAACCGCTTCCTCGACCGTCATATCAAGCACATCGTAAATGCTTTTTCCTTTATATTTTACCTCCAGGGTTTCTCTGTTATAGCGTTTTCCCTCGCACACCTCACAGGGCACATATACATCCGGCAGGAAATGCATCTCAATCTTTATGATACCATCACCACTGCATGCCTCGCAGCGTCCACCCTTTACATTAAAGCTGAACCTGCCCTTTTTATAGCCTTTGGCTCTGGCATCCTGTGTCCCCGCAAACAAATCCCGAATCTGGTCAAATACGCCTGTATAGGTTGCCGGATTGGAACGTGGCGTCCTGCCGATTGGCGACTGGTCAATATCAATTACTTTATCAAGCTGCTCCACTCCGTCAATACGCTCATGCTTTCCGGGTATTGTCCTTGCACGGTTTAAGGTTCTTGCCAGAGACTTGTACAAAATCTCATTGACAAGGGAACTTTTTCCGGAACCTGACACACCTGTCACACAGGTCATTACTCCCAACGGAATCTCCACATTAATATTTTTCAGATTATTTTCTGCCGCTTTTCGAACAGTCAAAAAGCCGCTTGGCTTTCTCCTGCTTTGAGGCACAGGAATTTTTTTCATACCGCTTAAATACTGTCCGGTAACAGACTCGGGGATTTGCATAATCTCCTCTGCCTTTCCGCACGCAACCACCTCGCCACCGTGAGATCCTGCACCCGGACCAATATCTACGATATAGTCGGCTTCTCGCATTGTGTCCTCATCATGCTCAACCACTATCAGTGTATTGCCCAAATCACGCAAATTTTTCAGCGTACTCAAAAGCTTGTCATTGTCTCTTTGATGCAAACCGATGCTCGGCTCATCCAATATATAGCATACCCCTACCAGCCCGGAACCGATTTGCGTTGCCAGACGGATACGCTGCGCCTCTCCTCCCGAAAGAGTACCGGTCGCTCTGGAAAGCGAAAGGTATTCCAGTCCCACATCCACCAGAAATCCTACTCTGGCGCGTATTTCTTTTAATACCTGTTTTCCTATCAGCTCCTGTTGTCTGGTCAAATTCATTTCCTGCAAAAATTTGTGCAATCCATTAATAGACATAGCGGTTATCTCATGAATATTTTTATCGCAGACCGTTACCGCTAACGATTCTTTTTTCAAACGCTGCCCCTTGCACTCCTTACAGGGTGTAATCCGCATATAGGTTTCATACTCCTGCTTGGAAATATCGGAAGCAGTCTCCCGATAACGACGCTCCACATTTTTAATCAGTCCTTCAAAGGCGATGGGATAAACCCCCTCTCCTCTCTGTCCCTTATAATGAACCAGAACCTCTTTACCATTTGTTCCATGAATGAGCATCGTTTGAATTGCCTCCGGATACTCCCCAAAAGGTGTATCCAAATCAAAATGATATTCCTCGGCGAGGGCTCGGAGAATTGCATTGGTAAAGCTGCTGCCATCCGCACAGGACTGCCACCCCATAACGGTAATCGCCCCCTGATTAATGCTCAGCGTCTTATCCGGTATCATCAAGTCCACGTCAAATTCCATCTTATAGCCGAGGCCGAAGCATACCGGGCATGCACCGAACGGATTGTTAAAGGAAAAGCTTCTCGGTTCAATTTCTTCGATACTAATGCCACAATCCGGGCAGGAAAAGCTCTGGCTAAAGTTTAAAGGCTCTCCGCCAATCACATCAGCCTGCAACAGCCCCTCCGATACCGCAAGTGCATTTTCCACCGAATCTGTCAGCCGTCTCTCAATCCCCGGTTTCACCACCAGTCTGTCTACCACAATCTCAATATAATGCTTAATGTTTTTATCCAGCTTAATGTCCTCTGTCAGCTCGTATAGATTTCCGTCAATACGAACACGCACATAACCGCTTCGTTTCGCTCGCTCCAGCACCTTCACATGCTCACCTTTTCTGCCACGAACAACCGGTGCAAGCAATTGTATTTTTGTGCCCTCTTCCAATTCCATAATCTGATCTACCATCTGATCTACCGACTGCTTACGGATCTCACGACCGCAGCTGTAGCAGTGTGGTGTACCGATTCTTGCATACAGCAGACGAAAATAATCGTAAATCTCTGTTACTGTACCTACCGTAGAACGAGGATTCCGATTGGTCGATTTCTGATCAATGGAAATAGCCGGAGAAAGTCCCTCAATTTTTTCCACATCAGGCTTTTCCATCTGTCCCAGGAATTGTCTTGCATAGGAAGACAACGACTCCATATATCTGCGTTGCCCTTCCGCATAAATCGTATCAAATGCTAATGAAGATTTTCCCGAACCGGAAAGTCCCGTTAACACCACAAGCTCATTTCGGGGAATATCTACATTAATACCTTTTAAGTTATGCTCATTTGCTCCCCGAATTTTAATATATTCCTTTGGAAGCATCTTTTTGATTTCACTCATTCTCTTTCTCCAATTCCAGTAAATGTTTCTTTAGCTCTATCAGCTTATCACGCAGCTCTGCCGCCGTCTCGAAATCCAATTCTGCCGCTGCCTTTTTCATCTTTTTCTGCATGGACGCAATCAGCTTTTCCAGTTCCTCAATATCCATAGACTCCGGATCTTTTTCAAACGCGACCTCTTCCTTTGCCACTTCCCGGGAAATGCTGATTAAATCGCGTACCGCCTTTTTAATCGTCTGTGGCGTAATTCCATGTGCTTCATTATATTTCTGCTGTATGCTGCGACGTCTTTCCGTTTCCTCAATCGCTGCCCGCATGGAATCCGTCATCGCATCTGCGTACATAATGACATGCCCCTCTGCATTTCGCGCCGCACGTCCGATGGTCTGAATCAAAGAGGTCTCCGAACGCAGAAATCCTTCTTTATCCGCGTCCAGAATCGCTACCAGAGAAATCTCCGGAATATCCAGACCTTCTCTCAGCAGGTTAATTCCCACCAGTACATCAAATACATCCAGACGCATATCACGAATAATCTCTGCTCTTTCCAGCGTATCAATATCAGAATGCAGGTATTTCACACGGATACCCACCTCACGCATGTAGTCTGTCAAATCCTCTGCCATGCGCTTTGTCAGTGTCGTAATCAATATCTTATTTTTCTTTTTTATTTCTTTATTTACTTCTCCAATCAAGTCATCTATCTGCCCCTCTACCGGGCGCACACTGATTTCCGGGTCAAGAAGACCTGTAGGGCGGATAATCTGTTCTGTTCTAAGCAGCTCGTGCTCTTCCTCGTACTTGGACGGTGTCGCAGACACAAACAATAGCTGGTCAATATGCTCTTCAAATTCATGAAATGCCAACGGTCTGTTATCCAATGCGGACGGCAGGCGAAATCCATAGTCTACCAGCGTCGTCTTTCTGGAACGGTCACCGGAGTACATCGCTCCAATCTGAGGGATTGTCATATGGGATTCATCCACAACAATCAGGTAATCGTCTTTAAAATAATCCATTAGAGTTCTCGGCGGAACACCCGCTTCCATCTCACTCAAATGTCTGGAATAATTTTCAATTCCGGAGCAAAATCCCGTCTCTCGCAGCATTTCGATATCGAAATTTGTCCGTTCAGAAATACGCTGTGCCTCCAACAGCTTATCCTCTCCCTTAAAGTATCGCACTCTCTCCTCTAATTCTTTTTCTATCGTCTCACAGGCACGCTTTATTTTTTGAGGTGCCACAACATAATGCGATGCCGGAAAAATGGTAATATGCTCCAGATAAGCATGTACCTTTCCGGTCAGAATATCCACTTCTGCAATCCGGTCAATCTCATCACCGAAAAATTCAATACGAATCAGATAGTCGCCTCCCTGTGCCGGATATACCTCTACCACATCTCCACGCACACGGAAATTGCAACGCTCCACCTCCATATCGTTACGGTTATACTGAATATCAATCAGCTCACGAATTACCGCATCTCTGTCCTTTATCATGCCCGGGCGCAGAGATACTATCATCTCCTGATAATCCTCAGGACTTCCCAAACCGTAAATGCAGGAAACGCTGGCTACTACCACCACATCCCGCCGCTCTGTCAGGGAAGCCGTAGCAGAAAGCCGCAGCTTATCAATTTCATCATTGATCGACGAATCCTTCGCAATATAGGTGTCCGTACTGGGCACATAAGCCTCCGGCTGATAATAATCATAATAGGACACAAAATACTCCACCGCATTTTCGGGAAAAAATTCTTTAAACTCACCATAAAGCTGCCCCGCCAGTGTCTTATTATGAGCAATTACAAGGGTGGGCTTATTTAATGCCGCAATGATATTTGCCATCGTAAAGGTCTTGCCGGAGCCGGTAACGCCAAGCAGTGTCTGAAACTGGTTTCCCTTTTGAAATCCCTCTACCAGTTCTTTAATCGCCTGAGGCTGGTCACCTGTAGGCTGATATTCCGAATGTAATACAAATTTATCCATATAAATCTCCCGATTTTTGTTATTGCATTATTCTCTCCAAATCAGCATCAGTATAGCACAATCAATAAAAAAAGTACAGAATAAACCGAATGTTTGTTCTGTACTTTTGTATTTTCTTTTATTACTAATATAAATTTCCCCGGAATTCTCTTACAGTACATGCGTATCGGCAATATCAAAATCCAGATATACCTCTGCCCCTACCGGATAAATCTTTTTATGCTTCGGATTGGAAGCAGTAATTTTTACCAATGTATCTCCTACCATAACATGATAGTTCTGATAAGAACCCATAAAGCAGGAAACTACAACCTTACACGGAAGAACACCGCTGTCTGCTACGGAAGCAGCCTCCGGGCGAAGCACCAGTGTACATTCCTTGCCAATCTCATGTTCTGCGGCTCCCGGAATAGTCAGCTTGTGACCTTCCACCTCCAGAACTGCATTCTCACCCTCGTGAGCGGTAATGGTTCCTTTCAGGAAATTAGCTTCTCCGATAAAATCTGCTACAAACTCATTTACCGGATGATAATAAATCTCCTGCGGCGTTCCCATCTGGGCAACCACACCCTGATTCATAACAATAATCTGGTCGGATAAGCTCATAGCTTCGGACTGGTCGTGGGTTACATAGATTGCTGTAATGCCAACCTCCTGTTGAATCCGGCGAATCTCCGTACGCATGCTGACACGAAGCTTTGCATCCAGATTGGATAACGGTTCGTCAAACAAAAGCACGGACGGCTCTATTACAAGAGCTCTTGCAAGCGCAACTCTCTGCTGCTGTCCACCGGAAAGCTGATTAATCATACGGCTCTCCATACCACTCATTTCTACCAAATCAAGAATTTTTAAAACTCTCTCTTTAATCTCATCCTTTGGTACTTTACGCAGCTTCAGACCATAAGCCACATTGTCAAATACATTGTAATGAGGAAGCAGTGCATAGCTCTGGAATACCATTGCAGTATCACGTTTATTAGGAGTCAGCTCATTAATCGCTTCATCCCCCAGATAAATTTCACCCATATCCGGACTTTCAAAGCCTGCAATCATACGCAGGGTTGTTGTTTTACCGCAACCGGAAGGACCAAGCAGTGTTACAAAGCTTCCCGGCTCAATATTCAAAGAGGTATCATTCACGGCATAAAAGTCCTTACCTGTTTTCGGGTCCTGATAGATCTTTGAAATATGTTCTAATCTTACACCTTTCTTTTCTTTTGCCATAGTTATTCAACCTCCTTAATTTTTTTGCTGGTGCCAAAGAATTTGATAAACAGATTCATCAGCAGTACGGAGCAATATGTAATGATAATCAATATCGTAGCAAATGCACAGGCGATACCATAAGCACCCTTTTCTGCAAATTCATTAATCTGTACCGTAATAAGCAGGTAAGACGGTGTTACGAGCAGAATAATCGCCGAAATTGCTGTAATGCTCCTTACAAAAGCTGTTACCAGACCACTTAAGAAGGAATCTTTAATCAGTGGCAGTGTTACTGTCATAAATACTTTAAAGCTGTCAGCTCCCATATCATAAGCCGACTCTTCGATAGATTTGTCAATCTGCTGCAAAGCAGAAATACCACTTCTCGTACCTGTCGGCAGGGAACGTACCACGAATACAATAATCAGAATCAAGCCCGTTCCGTAAATACCCTCTAAGAAACCGGTACGGAATACACCATTAGCGAAACCACGGATATATCCGATACCGAGAACGGTTCCGGGCACTGCCATTGCCAGCATGGATACAAACTCAATAAAGCCCTTCAAACGGAACCTCTTCTTTACTACCAGATAAGAAATAATCATGGATAATAGTGCAGTAATCGGTGCCGCAATCACAGAAAGCACAAAGGAATCCTTGAACGCCTTGAAGCCCTTGTAGCGGTCAAACACCTGAATGAACCACTTGGTTGTCAGTGTAAAGTCATAACCCCAAGTCTTAAACAATGCTCCCAACGGAACACATACATACATCAGCATTACAAATATAGCCACGCCGCTGCAAAGGATGGTCAATGGAATCCTTACACTGTTTTCCGTAATCAGCATTCTCACACGGGAAGCCTTTCCGGTAAGTGTAGCCGCTGTTTTCCGCTCCAGATAATATTTCTGTACCATAAACATAATCATTGTAATGGCAAGCAGTACTACTGCCATAGCAGAGGCACCATTTTTATCATAAGCTCCGGTAATTCTCAGATAGATGGTTGTTGCCAGTGTATCATAGGAACCACCGATAATCATCGGATTTGCAAAGTCCGCAATGGATTCTATAAAGGTAACCAAAAAAGCATTGCCAAGTCCCGGTAAAAGCAGCGGCAATGTAACACTTGTAAATACCTTGCTCCGGGAAGCCCCCATATCTCTGGCAGCCTCCTCCAGAGACGGGTCAATATTCTTTAACAATCCCTTCAGCATCATATAGCACACAGGGAAAAAGGTCAGTGTCTGTACAATCGCAATGCCCCAGAATCCATAAACACTATTATCATATATTTTTAACAGATAACGGGTAATAATGCCGGCTTTTCCGAACAGCATAATCATGGATAAGGACAGTACAAACGGTGGTGATACGACCGGCAGCATGGAAACCAGTTTAAAAAGAGCCCCCACAAATCTGCCCACATTTACATATACTTCTACATAAGCAAACAGCAGTCCCAGCAGCGTAGATGTAATGCCTACCAAAAATCCAACCTTCAGCGTATTTGTAATGGCTGTCCTGAATTCATGCATTTCCATAATGGATTGAAAGAATGTCATAGACATACCGGTTTCTTGCGAATAAACACTATCCACAAGCAAAATTGCCAGTGGATACAAAATAAATAAAGTCAAAAAGGCAATTAATACGACGATTGTCGTCATCATAATCGGGTCGGCCATCAATTTTTTCCGATCCAGCATTGCACCTTGTCTTGATTTCATGAAAACTTCCTCCCTCTTTTGAGGATTAACGATATAAAAACGGGAAGGCAGTAAGCTGATACCGCCTTCCCGCTAATACAGGTCTTATCTTACTCTGTCTGGAAGCGATCGTCTGCCGCTTCTCCTAAAGCTGCCATAACTTCTTCAACATATTTGCTGGTGTTATTCTTAGCATCTTCAAAGTCATAATCCATTACATTTTCCGGATCCAGACCGAATGCTGCAGCCTGCTCCGGCTGAGCTGCATTATCAATTACAAGGAACTGATAAGAACCATACTGAGCAGCCAACTCTACACATTCAGGAGACAGTGCATATTCAATCCACAACTTTGCTGCGTTCGGATGTGCGCATCCTTCAAAGATAGCGGTTGCACCGATTTCATAAGATGTTCCTGAAGAAGGAATAATTAACTCAATATTGCCATAACCATTGTCTACAATCTGTGTAATACCATCATGCAGGAAACCAATTCCTACAACACATTCACCAGTACCAACGTTCTTGGACGGACCGGAACCGGACTTGGTGTATACTTCCACGTTTTTATCCATATCTACTAAATACTGGATACCTTCATCATGTCCGTACTTCTGAATCATTGTATTGATAACCAGCTTTGCAGTACCGGCAGTGTTATAGTTGGATGACCAGAGCAGACCCTGATATTTTGCATCCAGAAGATCCTGCCAATCTGCAGGTGCTTCAACACCCATACGGTCTAATTCGTCTGCATTTACCATAATACCAAGAATTCCCTTGTAGATACCATACCAATATCCGTCTGCATCACGATAAGCATCTCCTAACAGATGAGAAGCATTCTTTGCTTCATATGCGCTGAGAAGACCCTGTGTGGATGCTTCGTTATAAGGATCCGTTGTTCCGCCGAACCATACGTCACCGGATGGACTTCCGTTTTCTTCTTCAATCTTAGCCTGTACTTCACCGGTAGACAGACGCTGATAGCTGACTTCGATACCAAAGAGCTCCTGGAAATTTTCAGCCGCTGCTGCCAGATAGTCCTCTTCACAGGAACCATATACAATCAGTTCGCCCTCTGCCTTAGCAGCTTCCATTAATTCTGCGATATAAGCCGGGTCATCTGTTGTAATCGGAACGCTCACGTCACCGCCTGCTTCTGTTGTAGTCTCTTCTGCTTTTGCAGATTCTGCAGCCGCTTCTGTCTTTGTTTCAGCAGCCGGTGCTTCTGCCTTTTCAGCACCACCGCAGCCACTGAGCATACCTACCGTAAGCATCAGGACTAATGATAAGGATAATGTCTTTCTCATTAATAAATCCCCCTTTTGTTTTTTACATGTTATCTACATGCTTTTACATATATTGACATATTTTATTTTATAAGTGTATGAGTTTTCCGTCAAGTAGTTTTATTTATCGTGAATATTTTGTCAATTTATTCTCCCGTTACAAGCAGCTCCTTTGCCCTCTCAAGCTGATTGTCATAGCCTTCCGTCAAATACTTTTCATAATCCAGTTCCAACACTTCATCCGGCTCAATACCGATGCCGTGGATATTATTTCCGTTTGGAGTATAATACTTACTCGTAGTCAGCTTCACAGCCGAACCATCTGACATTGCCAGATATTTCTGGACAATACCCTTTCCAAAGGTTGTTGTTCCGAGAAGCTTTCCTTTTTCATAATCCTTAATGGCACCTGCCAAAACCTCTGAAGCACTGGCACTTCCTCCGTTTACAAGCACAACCATCGGCACAGTCAGTTCATTTTCGCCATCACAGCTATAATCCTGCCGATTGCCCGCCTTATCTTCCGTATAGACCACCAGCCCTTCCGGAAGCAGTTTTCTTGCCACATCAATAACCGCCGCCAGATTACCGCCCGGATTATCCCTTAAATCCAATATCAGCCCAAGCATCTCCGAGCCCTTTGCCATTGCCAGAGACTCTGTAAACTGCTCTACCGTTACTTTATCAAATTCAGAAATACGAATATAGGCAATATCATTTTCCAGCATTTCAAAGGTGACCGTCTGCTTAGGTACTTCTCTTCGTTCTACCTCAATCTCCAGAGCATCCGGCTCACCCTCACGCATAATAGTCAAAACTACCGTTGTGCCTTCTTCGCCCTTAATCATGCTCACTACTTCATCCAGTGCCATATCCTTTGTATAGGTATCATCTACCTTAATGATTAAATCGCCCTCTGACAGTCCGCTCTCTTCTGCCGGGCTGCCTGCAAAGATTTCTCCCAATCTGGCAAAGCCCATTTCACTGTCATACCTGACATATGCACCGATTCCGTAATAGACTCCCTCTATCTTGTTTTGCTGTTCCTGCATTTCCTCTGCGGAATAATACGCAGAATATGGATCGTCAAGCGCACTTATCATGCCCTGATAAACTCCGTTTTCCAATGTCTGCGCATCCACCATTTCCAATGCATAGTTTTCTTCAATAATTTGCTCAATCAGTTGCAGCTTCTGCATGGTACCGGCAGTTACTGCCTCCTCCCGCGTCTCTCCGGGCGCCTCTGCCTTATTCTGTTTCCATACGGTTACCGCCTCTGTGCCTACATAAACACCCGCAACAATCACTGCTGCAATAAACAAACCGGTAATCAACCCATTTAAATATTTTCTTTTATCTGACATGTTCCATTCCTGCCTGATGCTGTTCTGCCTTATATC
>JAZNIP010000165.1:0-4832 GCA_045577575.1 Lachnospiraceae bacterium
CGATCCGACTTAGACCCTAAGGACGTTGCTGAATTTATGAAATATGCAGAAGAAGAAAACTTAGAGGCAACAGAAGTAGCGGTTGTTACAGAAAGCCCACGCCTTGTTCTTAAATGGAGAGGCAAAGAAATCGTTAACTTAAGCCGCGCATTCCTTGATACCAACGGTGCGCATCAGGAAACAGACGTAGTGGTTACACTTCCAAACGAAAAGGATGCATGCCTTGATGTTATCGCAGTGGATTCCGTAAAAGAAGCCGTAGAAAAGGACGATGCAAAGACTGCATTCCTTTCTATGTTAAGTGATTTAAATGTATGTTCCCAGAAGGGTCTTGTAGAAATGTTTGACTCATCCATCGGTGCAGCAAGCGTTCTCATGCCTTACGGTGGAAAATATCAGTTGACAGAAACACAGTCTATGGTAGCAAAGCTTCCGGTACTTCATGGTAAATGCGATACCGTAACGATGATGAGCTATGGCTATGATCCGTATCTGTCGTCATGGAGTCCATATCATGGTGCTGTTTATGCGGTAATGGAATCTATGGCAAAGATTGTGGCAGCCGGTGGTGATTATCGCAAGATTCGTTTTACCTTCCAGGAATATTTCCGCAGAATGACAGACGAGGCAACTCGTTGGAGTCAGCCTTTTGCGGCGCTTTTGGGTGCATTTGATGCCCAGATGGGATTTGAACTTCCGTCTATCGGAGGTAAGGACAGTATGTCCGGTACATTCAATGAAATTGATGTACCGCCTACATTGGTATCCTTTGCGGTAGATGTGGCAGAGCATCAGGATATCATTACACCTGAATTGAAAAAGGCAGGTAATAAGCTGATTGTATTCCCGATTGAGAAAGACGAATTTGATTTGCCGGTATATGAGAGAGTGATGGAGCTTTATCAGCAGATTGCAGAGTTTATCGGTGGGGGCAAAATCGTATCGGCATATGCACTGGATTCGCATGGTATCGTGGCAGCAGCAAGCAAGATGGCATTCGGTAATAAGCTGGGTGTTACTTATGATAAAGAGCTGGATGCAGAGGAATTGTTCTGTAATGGACTTGGCAGTATTCTGGCAGAGGTGTCTGCGGATATTTTGCCGGAGCTGGAAGAAAAAGACATGGACTATACCATAGTCGGATGCGTAACCGGTGAACCGGTATTTGTGTATGGTGATATACAGATTTCCGTAGAAGAGGCTTTGCAGGCATGGGCAGGAAAGCTTGAGAAGGTATTCCCGACCAAAGCAGAAAAGGGAACCGAGAAGGTAGCAAGTGACTGTTATAAAGCAGATTCCATTTATATCTGTAAAAATAAAGTGGCAAAACCGACCGTATTTATCCCGGTATTCCCAGGTACCAATTGTGAATATGACAGTGCAAAGGCATTTGAGAGAGCCGGAGCCAACGTTATTACAAAGGTATTCCGTAATTTATCTGCTGAGGATATCAGAGATTCCGTGGATGTGTTTGAAGCAGCGATTGCACAGGCGCAGATTATTATGTTCCCGGGTGGATTCTCTGCGGGTGATGAGCCGGACGGAAGTGCGAAGTTCTTTGCAACCGCCTTCCAGAATGCAAAGCTGAAAGAGGCAGTGACGAAGCTGCTGCAGGAAAGAGACGGTCTGGCGCTTGGTATCTGTAACGGTTTTCAGGCGATGATTAAATTAGGACTTGTACCGTATGGTGAAGTAACCGGTCAAAAAGAGGATTCTCCGACACTGACCTTTAATACGATTAACCGTCATATTTCCAAGATGGCATATACAAAGGTTGTTTCCAACAAGTCTCCGTGGCTTGCGGAAGCAGAGCTTGGAAAAACTTATGTTAATCCGGCGTCTCACGGTGAAGGACGTTTTGTAGCACCGAAGGAATGGATTGACAGGCTGTTTGCAAACGGACAGGTAGCAACTCAGTATGCGGATATTGAGGGCAATGTTTCTATGGATGAGGAATGGAATATCAATGGCTCCTATGCATCCATTGAGGGTATTACTTCTCCTGACGGAAGATGCTTAGGTAAGATGGCTCATTCCGAGAGAAGAGGAAATGCAGTTGCAATCAATATATACGGAGAGCAGGATTTGAGAATCTTTGAATCAGGTGTAAATTATTTTAAATAAATAACAAATGAGAGGAATCTGACCTGTCAGCGACGGCAGTGTGGATTCCTCTTTTCCTTGAAGCAGAAAAATGGTTATGATATAATGAAACGTAATTATCAAAAAGAATTGGAAAAGATATTAGAAAAAGAAAATCCGGGAAAATGTTTGTTGCTTCATAGCTGTTGTGCACCCTGCAGCAGCTATGTACTCATATATTTGCGGCAGTTCTTTCGGATAACGGTATTTTATTACAATCCGAACATTACGTTTTCGGATGAGTACGAGAAGCGAGTGGCAGAGCAGAAACGTCTGATTACAGCATTAAATGCATCACCGGACGGTGGATTCCCGATTGAGATATTGGAAGGAAGCTATGAGCCGGAGCGTTTTTTGGAGGCAGCAAAGGGACTGGAAAAATGCCCGGAGGGCGGAGAACGGTGTCACAAATGCTTTGAACTGCGGCTTTCGGAAAGTGCAAAGCAGGCGAAGCTGAGAGATTATGACTATTTTACGACGACACTTACTATCAGCCCGCTTAAGAATGCAGAAAAATTAAATGAAATCGGGGAGCAGATGGCACAGGAGTACGGGGTGACATTTCTGCCATCGGATTTCAAGAAAAAAGAGGGCTATAAGCAGTCGATTGAATTATCCAAAAAATATGATTTGTACAGGCAGGACTATTGTGGCTGTGCATTTTCCAAAGCAGAGCGTGATATGCGGCTGAAGGAAACGAACAGGTAGAGTAATAGCTTTGGCAGTATAGAGGGAAAGAGAGAAAGAGAGTATGGAAAAAATTCTGGAATTGATTTCAAAGGAAGTGAAGGCTGCATTTGCGGCAGCCGGATATGAGGAGGAGCTGGGAAGAGTAACAGGCTCTAACCGTCCTGATCTTTGCGAATATCAGTGCAATGGTGCGATGGCAGGTGCCAAGAAATACAAAAAAGCACCGATTATGATTGCAAACGAGGTGGCGGAAAAGCTGCAGGGAAGCAAGGTGTTTTCTCAGGTGGATGCAGTGCCGCCGGGATTTTTAAATCTTAAAATTACGGAGAGCTTTTTGAAGGAATATTTGCAGGGAATGCGTGATGATTCCCGATTTGGTCTGGATGAGCCGGAGAAGAAAGAGACGATTGTTATTGATTACGGTGGACCGAATGTGGCAAAGCCTCTTCATGTAGGACATCTTCGTTCTGCAATTATTGGAGAAAGCATTAAGAGAATTGCACGTTATACCGGGCATGAAGTAAGCGGTGACATTCATCTGGGGGCCTGGGGCCTCCAGATGGGGCTTATCATTACGGAGTTAAAAGAAAGACAGCCGGAGCTTGTGTATTTTGACGATGATTTTTCGGGAGAATATCCAAAGGAAGCACCGTTCACGATTTCCGAATTAGAAGAGATATATCCGACTGCAAGCGGAAAGTCTAAGGAAGATGCTGCCTATAAAGAAAAAGCGATGGAGGCAACCTTTAAGCTGCAGAGTGGAGTAAGAGGTTATCGTGCTCTCTGGAATCATATTATCGCTGTCTCCGTATCTGATTTAAAGAAAAATTATAACAATCTGAACGTGGAATTTGACTTGTGGAAGGGTGAGTCCGATGTTCACGATATTATTCCGGGTATGGTTGCTTATATGAAGGAAAATGGTTATGCGCATGAGAGCGAGGGCGCGCTTGTTGTTGATGTAAAGGAAGAAACGGATACAAAGGAAATTCCACCGTGTATGATTTTAAAATCAGACGGTGCATCACTTTATAATACGACTGATTTGGCAACGATTATGGAGCGTATGGAAAAGATAAAACCGGATAAGATGATTTATGTGGTAGACAAGCGTCAGGATTTATACTTTGAGCAGGTATTTCGTTGTGCGAGAAAAACAAAGCTGGTAAAGCCGGAAACAACATTACGTTTTCTGGGCTTTGGTACGATGAACGGCAAGGATGGCAAACCGTTTAAGACCCGTGAGGGTGGTGTTATGCGTCTGGAGCATCTGCTTCAGGATATTAATGAGGAGATGTACGGCAAAATCAGTGAAAACGCGTCCATGCCGGAGGAGGAAGCACGTCAGACTGCGAAGCAGGTAGCTCTTGCAGCAGTGAAATATGGTGACTTATCCAATCAGGCTTCCAAAGACTATATTTTTGATATAGAGAAATTCAGTTCCTTTGAAGGAGATACCGGTCCATACATTTTGTATACTATTGTCCGCATTAAGTCTATTCTTGCAAAATATAAGGAACAGGGAGGTGATTTGTCTGCAGCAATGCTGTGTGAAGCAGGAAGTGCGTCCGAGAAAGCACTGATGCTGCAGTTGACTGGCTTTAATGCTATGATGGAGGCGGCATTTGAAGAAATCGCACCTCATAAAATATGTGCTTATATCTATGACCTTGCAAATGCATTTAACCGTTTCTATCATGAAACCAAGATTTTGAGTGAAACGGATGCAGAGAAAAAATCAGGCTGGATTGCACTTTTGATTCTCACAAGAGACGTACTGGAAACCTGTATTGACTTGCTTGGTTTTTCGGCACCGGAGAGGATGTAAAAAAATTGTTTAAATTTATCAAACAAATGTAAAAAAAGTACTTGACAACCTATGGTATTTAATAGTATACTAGCAGAGCGGGTTGCGGAAGTGACCCGCAGATAAAATGGGATCTTAGCTCAGCTGGGAGAGCATCTGCCTTACAAGCAGAGGGTCACAGGTTCGAGCCCTG
>JAZNIP010000166.1:0-7778 GCA_045577575.1 Lachnospiraceae bacterium
AGCCTGTATGAAAAGAAAAAGCTGCTGCAGTCTATTAGAGGCTTATGCTTTATCAATAAACCGGATGTAGTGCTTTATGAAATAGCAGGTCGTTATCTCTGGATTATGGTAGAGCTTGTAGGAAGCGGCGTTAAAATCAGAAATATGCGGGCAGATGCTCCGGGAGATAATTTTATGCAGACCTTTCCGGAGGTGTATCGGGAGAAAAACAGCTTTTTTCACAGATACCTTTCTGTTTATTCCAGTATTTATAATGATTTTCAGGAAAAACTGGATATGCGAAAGGAGCTGCTCCCTGTAGAAGAAGCACCGCTTTCGCTTCTTGAACTGTATGCAAAGTGGCTTGGAATCGATGTGGATGGCGGATATCTTGGTGAGGAAATACTGAGAAACCTTATGATGGCGGCTCCGGAGCTTTTGAAATGGAAAGGAACCCGTTATTGTATCGAAAAGCTCTGTATGATACTGCTGGGCGAGAAACCAATTATTGTAGAACGGGGACTGGTGCAGCGTTATGTGCAGAGAGAGGAAAAGGTACGATATGATAGCTTGTATGGTGACAGTCCATATGATGTGACACTGTTTTTAAAGCATCGTGTGGAAGAAAAAAAGAAAGAGCAAGTGCTTCACTTGCTTAGTCAATTCAAACCGATCAGGAGCAGGCTGCATATTATATTTTTAGAGCCTGCCGGCTTGCTTGACGAGCATAGCTATCTGGATGAAAATGCAATTATTTTCAAACAGGAAAAAGGTATGTTGGATGTAGCCCAGATTGCCGACGGAACCATTATTATACAATAAAGAAATGACATAATTCGGAGAAGAAGGACATGGAACAAAAGAAAATCCGCATTTCCCTGTTTATCGGATCAGCGATAACAGTTGCACTGACACTGCTTTTTTTGTGGATATTGAACAGCGGTGAATCGCAGGAAGTGCAGAAGCTGTTGGGCTTATGTATATTAATCTTAGGAACGGGAGCGGTACTATCCCTATGCGTCTTTTTCTGGAGAGGACCGGTATTTAATATTCGGGGACAGATTGAGAGCAGTAATATTATGGCAATGCTGATTGCTATTTTGATTGTGATTCAGATTGCATTTGCTTTTGCAGCATATTTTCAAAAGGAACAATACCTTCGATTTGTATTGTATGAGCAGCATTTGGAGGAAGCATTTATACAAAGCGAATTGAATGCTACAATCGTCAGTCAATTGACTGCGTTGGTCATTTCGGTTTTTTTCTCGGTAGAAGTCGTTTGGCTTATGATTAAGGTACTGACAGAGAAAGAACAGAGAGAAGACCGGATTCAGCCTGCGGCACTTTCCTATGTACGACAGATTGCATTTTTGTTTTATTTTGCATCCAGATTATCGGCTGCATTTATTCCCATTATGGCAAAGAGCTTTGGGGAAACATTGTTTGGCATGAGTACAAATGTAGCTGTCGGACTGCCACAGTCAACGGAAACCTTACTGACCTGTGTGGCTATTTTTGTAACAACGGAATTGCTTAGCAGAAAGGGGTGGAAGCTTCCTTTTGAGATAGGACTTTTACTGGTAGCTTTCGGAACCTTCCTTTCAGCAGTATCACCAACCTTACTTGTTTTCATTGCAGCGAGAGCGGTGGTCGGTCTGGGATATGGCTTTTGCTGGATGACGCTTCGTAATCT
Organism: Lachnospiraceae bacterium; assembly: GCA_045577575.1. Lineage (GTDB taxonomy): Bacteria > Bacillota > Clostridia > Lachnospirales > Lachnospiraceae > VSOB01. Next base: position 1,673 of record JAZNIP010000166.1, read on the forward strand.
GGCACTTTTCGGAAAAGATGACAGCGAGCAGGCATGGGGATTCTCCATGCTGAATGCAGGCTTGTATGCCGGTATGAACTGCGGTTCTTCTCTGGGAGCTATTCTGGCAGAAAAATTCGGATATAAAAATGTCTTTTTGATGGCAGCAGTTTTAACCGTAATGTGCAGTGTTGTGATTGTCCGAATGGAAAATGCGGTACTGAAAAAGGCGGAAAAACCGGAAGGTGACTTACAGAAGTTGCCTTCAACAACAGGCTTTTCTTTAAGAGAAAAAATACAGGTGCTCTGCTTTTCTGTTTTTATGATAGCACCATCCTGTATTGTAGCTTCCTATTTAAGCTATTTTTTGCCGCTGTATTTTGAAAGTATCGGAAAAGGGGTTGCAGATGTAGGTCGTGCCCAGCTCTTGTATGGGCTTATCATTGTTTATATCGGACCAAAGCTTTCCGGGTATTTAATTGGAAAAGACAAAACGCTGGTTTTTTCTAACTATGGATATAACTTGCTGTTTTCAGCAGGACTTTTGCTGACAGGCTGTTTTGGCGGTATGAAAGCGGCAATGCTTGCGGTTCTGTGTCTGGCAGTTGCTGACAGCTTTGGCTTTAGTGTACAAAATAATTATTTTCTGGCATTGCCCTTTGTTAAGCAGATGGGAGCAAGTCGTTCGTTGTCTTATCTGAGCTTTTTGAAAAAGATAACGGAAATGCTGGGTCCCACTGTATTTGCCTTAGTAATCGTGTTGGGCTATGAAGCAGGGCTAAGGCTGTTGGGTGTATTATTTGTGGCTGCAGTGCTTGCTTTTGCAATAACACAGCTATGGGATAAAAATAAGATAAAAAGTAGGAAAGCAGGAAATACCAAGTGAGAGTTGCAGTAGTATATGGCGGCTATTCCAGTGAAAAAGCAGCTTCTGAGGAAAATGCAAAGCATATTGGAAAAACACTTTGTGAAAATGGTTATGAAGTGTGTATGGTGCCTTATAAAAAGGATTTGATTCGGACATTAAAGGAAAACGAAATAGATATCGTATACGTCTGCGTGCAGGGAAAGGGACACGGAGACGGAACCATACAGGCGATTTTAGAGCATGAGGGAATTCCGTTTACCGGAAGCGGAGCCCATGCAGCGGCATTGATTAATGACAAGATTGTTTCCAAATTGTTGTTTGAACAAATGGGTCTGCCCACACCCAAGTGGCAGACATTAACAGAAGAGGATTATAAAAACGGACGATTTGATGCAGAGGCCTTTGGCTATCCCTTTGTTGCAAAAGCCCCTTCAGAGGGTGGCAGCTTTGGAATTGTTCTGATTCAAAATAAAGACGAGCTGAAGAAAATGGAAGAAGTATTTGCATTTGAAACGCCGATTCTGATAGAAAAATTTATTCCGGGTGATTTTTATACGGTAGGAATATTGGAACAGGATGAACATTTGGCGGTAATTCCCTGTGTGAAAGGAATCGAGCTTTATGAAGAGCGGGAAAATAATGATCCAAATCAGCTAAAGGTATTTACCGGGGAATATACTGCAAAACAGCCGGAGCTGCCAAAGCAGTTGATAGCTGACATGGAAGAAATGGCCAAAACAGCATTTGTGGGTATGGGAGCCCGGGGGATAGCAAGGATTGATTTTATGGTATCCCAAAGGGAAATTCAGCCTTATGTGCTTGAAATCAATGCAGTGCCCGGCTTAAAACCCAAAAGCCTTTTGCCGAGGGCTGCTAAAATAGCAGGTATTTCTTATAAAGATTTGATTGTAGGAATCCTGTCAGAGGCTTGGAAGAAAGTCGAAACGAAGGAGAAATAAGAAATGTTGAAAAACATGAAAATCGGAATAAAAATTCTCTTGGTATTGCTTGTTATGTCGCTTGGTACCTTGCTGATTATTTCCGTAAATTCATATGTGCAGATGATAGGCTTGACCAAAGAGTTCCAAGAGGTGAATACCACGCTGGGAACGATGGCATCGGAAGACAGTAAAGAGGCATTACAGTCTCAGATGGAAGATAATTTAGTGAAGCTTGCCCAGAAACAGGCGCAGATTTCCAATGAAAAGCTGATACGGCTGCGTAGCGTTATCGACAGCTCTGTAGGATACATAGAAAGTATATATGAAAATGCAGATAAGTTTGTAGGACATCAGCTGCTGCTTCCTACAGAAACGCAGGATGGCGAGCTTTGCTCCAAATATATGCTGGCACCAGGAATTGCCGATACCCAACAGATTCAGGAGCACGTGAGGATTTTATCCAATTGTGATTATCTATTTGATTCAGAACTGAAAAACAATCCTATGCTGGATAATATGTATTTGGGTACAGCAGATGGTATTTATTATCGTTATTCCAAATCCAGTGCTTACAATCCTGATTATGACCCGAGACAGCGTGATTGGTATATTGCAGCTATCAGCGAAAAGGAAGGGGCAGTCTGGATGGACACCTACCAGGACTATTATGGAAAAGTGTGTCTTACTTGTGCCAAACGATTCAAAGGTGCTGATGGAGGAACAAAAGGTGTTCTTTCAACCGATATTACCGTACAGGATATGCTGGATGAAATTGTTGCCACAAAGCTTGGAAAAAGCGGATATGCTTTCGTAATGGATGACAGCATGCAGTATCTGGCGCATCCGGATTACTATACCGAAGGCTTTGAAATGAGTCTTGGCAGTCACATTAATAAAGACTTTTCAGCACTGAACACGATCAGAAAAACAGATTCAGGAGTCATACAGGTAGAACTGGATGGAACAGATTGCTATATCGCTTATGCTACCTTGGATGAAACAGGTTGGAAGCTGTGTATATGCATTGATGTGGAGGAAATTATCGCTCCCTCTATCGCTACCAAGCAGGAAATTGACAGTATTACTTCAGATGCACAGCAGATGGTTAGCAACACTCTTTCTCAGGTTATGGTTCGCTTTATTATTTTCTTTGCTATGGCAGGCATTATTGTTATTATCCTTTCCTTTACCGTGGCGGGAACGATTACAAGGCCGATTCAAAGGCTGGCAAAAAATGTGGAGAATATCGGACATGGTAATCTGGATATACGAATGGATGTTGAGTCCGGAGATGAGGTTGGTGAACTGGCTCAGACCTTTAACCAGATGCTGGAGGATTTACAGCTGTATATTAAGAATCTTTCCGAGGTAACGGCTGAAAAGGAAAGAATCGGTGCAGAGCTGGATGTAGCTACCAATATACAGGCAAGTATGCTTCCGTGTATATTCCCGGCATTCCCGGAGCGTAAGGAATTTGATATTTATGCATCTATGGACCCGGCAAAAGAGGTTGGCGGAGACTTCTATGATTTCTTCCTGATTGATGAAAATCATTTGGCGCTGGTTATGGCTGACGTATCCGGAAAGGGTGTACCGGCGGCATTGTTTATGGTAATCGCGAAGACGCTGATTAAAAATCAGACTCAGCTTGGGAACTCACCGGAAGCAGTTATGGAAAAGGTGAACAATCAGCTTTGCGAGAACAATGAAGCGGATATGTTTGTTACGGTATGGCTTGGAATTTATGAGATTACCACCGGCAAATTGATTTATGCCAATGCAGGTCATGAATATCCGGCAGTAAAGCGCGTAGGCGGAAAGTATGAATTGCTGAAGGAAAGTCACGATTTTGTTGTAGGTGGTCTGGAGGGTATGCCATATTCCCTTCATGAAACCTATTTAAACAAAGGAGATAAGCTATTCCTGTATACAGACGGAGTACCGGAAGCAACCAATGCTTCCGAAGAGCTTTTCGGAGAAGAGAGAATGCTGGAAGCATTGAATACTTGTTTGGAGCTTACACCGGAGCAGACACTGCAAAAAGTAAAAGAGACGATTGATGCTTTTGTAGGAGAAGCACCACAGTTTGATGATTTGACGATGCTGGCATTTGAAATAAAATAGAAAGTGAGGATAAAGATATGAACATTATTGTAACAGATTGTGAAAGCTATATTAGACTGATTGTGGAGGGAAGAGTGGATACGAATACAAGTCCGCAGCTCCAGCAGGCAATTCTCAGTGCTTTTCAGAAAAGTAAGGATATCGTAGTGGACTTTTTGAATGTTCCTTACATATCCAGTGCCGGACTTCGTGCGCTTTTAATCGGACAGAAAACAGCTACTTCAAAGGGTGGCAGTATGAAAGTGACAAATGTGTCAGAAACAGTCATGAACATTTTAGAAATGTCAGGTTTTTCCAAAATACTTAAGATTGAGTAATTGATTTGATAGAAAGAAAAGGCGTTTGACAGCATAAATGATTCAGTTTGAAGATGTTACGAAAATATATGAAGATACACAGAGCATGGCACTTGAACAGGTAAGCTTTCATATTCCGCCCGGCGGAATGGCATTTTTGCTGGGAGAGAGCGGCTGTGGCAAAACCACACTTCTAAGACTTTTGCTACGCGAGCTGACGGCAGATTCCGGGATTGTGAGAGTCAATGGTCAGGATCTTAGCAGAATCAAGCCGGCAAAGGTGCCGATATATCGCAGAAAGCTTGGATTTGTTTTTCAGGATTTTAAGCTTTTGCAGGAAGAGACGGTTTATAACAATGTGGCAATCGCAAAACGTATTGTGGGCGCCAAGGAGCGGGACATCAGGGCGCAGGTTACGATGGCATTGCGGATTGTGGGCATGGAGAAGGATTTTTATAAGCCGGTATCTGAGCTGTCGGGAGGAGAACAGCAAAAGGTGTGTGTGGCAAGAGCCATTATCGGGAATCCTTATTGTATTCTGGCAGATGAACCAACCTGCAATCTGGACCCAAAACAGGCAAGAGAAATCATGCTGTTATTTGAAAAGATAAATAGTCTGGGAATTACAGTATTAATTGCTACGCATGATTTGGATGCAATCCGGGAATTAAACTATCCCAGATTGTATCTGGAAGATGGGAAATTAAAGAGTGGAGAATAAAACATGGGGGACAACGTTATCAAACGGGAAATCGTGTTGGAAGCACAGACAGAGAAATTAGATTTGCTTTTGGATACACTGCGTGAAGATATGGAAAATGCAGAGTGTCCCATAGAAAAGCAAATGTCGGTTGAGGTCTGTGCGGAAGAAATATTTGTGAATATAGCACATTACGCATATGGCGAGAGCAGCGGAAGAGCGTACATTACATCAGAGATAGAAAAAAACAGAATTTCCCTTTGCTTCAGGGATCAGGGCATACCCTATAACCCTTTAGAAAAGGAAGACCCGGATACGACCTTATCTGCGGAAGAGAGGCAGATTGGCGGTCTCGGTATTTTTATGGTAAAGAACATAATGGACCGGATGTCCTATGAATATAAAGATGGTTTCAACTGCTTAACGATGACAATGACATGGTAAGGAAAGGGAACGGTAAGCAAAATGGAAGAAAATACAAACGGAAGATTCCGGCAGGAATTAAGAGAAAAATCCTTTAGCAGTTACGCAGAATATATGGACTATGTTTTTGCATGTGTCAATATGCGAATGACGGATTATATACAAGGCTTGATGGGAAAATACGCGGCCGGACAGGGACAATTTAAAAATGTTATGTACCCGGATATTGAAATCGCATATAACCTGTGTAATGACAGCGTTCTTAATTTTTTTGGTTCTTCAGATGATGCAGAAGCTGAAACAGAAGATGACGGAATGCAGGAGGATGCCTTAAATGAAATGGATGCTGAGCTGCAGGCACTTCTCGGAGCTTTTAGTGCGGAGGTGCAGGAGCAGGAATCCGATGGCATTCGTTCTTCTGATAAAGAAATGACAGCGGAAGAGATGCTGTCCTTTATTGATGCAAGAATTGAAGTGACCGAGGCAGCAGAATATCCCTTTTACCAGCTGTGTAAAAAGTTAAAGTTTGATCATTTTACTACCTTTGCTTTAGCAGCGGCGCTGTTATCTTCTACCCAGACCAGCTATGCATCCGTATATCAGATTATCAATGAAAACGGTTCTTTGACGGCTCCTACTGTGGAGTCTGCGGCAAGACTGTATTTTGGAAGTGATTTTTCGATTACAACCGCTTCCGGATATATGTCCGAATGTTTGGAAAAATTATTACCGATTATGGATCTGCGTGTGAATTCTAATATGAAGTCGGATCGTA
>JAZNIP010000167.1:0-8979 GCA_045577575.1 Lachnospiraceae bacterium
GATCCGACTTGGCTGTGGTATTGCCGGTGGCGATTTTGCGTCACATTTGCTGGAGCATGAAATCGGCGGTATGTTTGATGTAGCACACGGCGCAGGTCTGGCAGCGATTTGGGGAAGCTGGGCGCGCTATGTATATAAAGATTGTCTGCCACGGTTTGAAAAATTTGCCGTAAATGTTATGGGAGTGGAAGCCGGAGCAGACGAAGAGGTGACTGCGTTAAAGGGAATCGAAGCAATGGAGGCATTTTATCGCAGAATTGATATGCCGACTTCTTTAAAAGAGCTGGGGATTTCTCCGAGTGAGGAGCAGATAGAGGAAATGGCAGAAAAATGCAGCATTGCCTGCGGTGGCAAAAAAGGCTCTGCAAAGGTGCTTGTGAAAGAGGATATGTTGGCAATTTATCGGAATAGCCTTGGATAGTATGATTTCCCGATTGTAATTTTTATCGCTATTTGTATACTGCGCACTAAAAAATGATATATCTTTTATTATGGAAATTTGGTACTATAGATACAGGAAGAATCTTAAAGGAGGAAGGAAAAATGTTAGTTACTTTAAAAGAAATTCTTGAAATTGCAGAAGAGAAAAAAATTGCGGTAGGCGCATTTAACACCCCGAATCTGGAAAGTCTGATTGCTATTCTGGCAGCGGCAGAGGAGTTGCAGCTTCCGGTTATCATTCAGTATGCAGAGTGTCATGAACACCTGACCAGCGTATCGATTATGGGACCGATTATGGTAGACCATGCAAAGAAGGCAACGGTTCCGGTGTGCGTACATTTAGACCACGGCGAGACACTGGAATGTGTAGAAAAGGTTCTGGATATGGGCTTTACCGGAGTTATGTTTGACGGCTCTACACTGCCATACGAGGAAAATGTGGCAAATGTTAAAAAAGCTGTAGAAATGGCTGCAAAAACAGGCGCATCCGTAGAAGCAGAGCTGGGCAGCATGGGTAAGAGAGAATCCGGTGCAGGAGATGTAGGTGATGAGGGCGACGATACCAAGATTTATACTGACCCTGTTCTGGCAAAGAGGTTTGTGGCAGAAACGGGCATTGATGCACTGGCATGCTCCTTTGGTACGACGCATGGTATCTACCTGTCCAAACCGAGACTGGATTTTAGTGTAGTAGAAAATGTAAGAAAAGAGACAGATAATATTCCGGTTGTTATGCATGGAGGCTCCGGTGTCAGTGCAGAGGATTTCCGTAAAGCAATCGCGGCTGGTGTGCGTAAGGTAAATTATTTTACATACATGGACAAGGCAGCAGGAGCAGGACTTGTAGATTATATGAATGGCTTGGAAGAAGGGATGCCGATATTCTTTACGGATGCTATTAAGAAAGCAACCGAATTTATGAAGGAAGATGTAAAAGCGGCAATGAAGGTATTTGCAAATATGAATTAGATGGATTTCATATAAAGTAACCCAAAATGGTTTGGAGGTATATGGTATGAGCAAAAAGATGACATTTGCCCTTTGCTTTTGCAACAGAGGCTTTATGCCGGGGGAACTGATTTATGGGGCGAGAGAGGATATGATTCGGGCAGTAACGGATGCCGGATATGATTATATAGCGATGGATGCAGAGCTGACCCGTTACGGTGGTGTGGAAACTCGGGAAGAGGGAAGAATGTATGCAGGCTGGCTGAAGGAGCATGAGGGAGAGTATGACGGGGTTATTTTCTCTATGCCGATTTTTGCGGATGAAAACGGTGCAATTACGGCATTACAGGATGCAGGAGTACCGATTCTGATGCAGGCTTATCCGGATGAAATCGGAAAGATGGATTTTGCTCATCGCCGAGATGCATATTGCGGTAAATTTTCTGTAACCGATGTATTTACCCAGTATCAGGTTCCGTTTACCGTAATGAAGCCGCATGTTGTACATCCGCTTTCCCCTGCATTTGCACAAAATCTGAAAGATTTTGCGGCCATCTGCCGTGTGGTAAATGGCATGAAACGGTTTAATGTGGGCTGTATCGGAGCCAGAACAACTGCATTTAAGACAGTGCGTTTTGATGAGATTACCTTGCAGAAATATGGTATTAATGTAGAATCCTTTGATTTGTCTGAGTTGTTTTTTAAAGTGGGTAAAAAAGCGGACGATGACAGTGTGGTATTGGCAAAAATAGAACGTCTGAAAGCATACAGTGATTTCAGTCTTGTGCCGGAGAAAAACATGCTGACATTGGCAAAGGTATCGGTGGTGATTGACGAATATATTGATGAATACAAGCTGGATGCCTTAACACTTCGCTGCTGGAACGAAATGGAAGAGGTGCTGAGAATCTGTCCTTGTGTACTTCTTAGTGAATTAAATGACAGAGGTATTGTAGCTTCCTGTGAAATTGATATGTGCTCCGCACTGACTATGCGTGCCATGAACCTGGCAAGTGAGCAGCCGACTGCAGTGCTTGACTGGAATAATAATTACGGCGATGATGAAAACAAAGTTATTTTATTCCATTGCGGTCCGGTAGCGCAGTCGCTTATGACCGGAAAGGGTACGGTAACGGAGCATAAGATGTTTGCCAAAGGTGACCCGGGTTCGGGCTGGGGCAGCAACGAAGGCAGAATCCGTCCGTTTGACATGACTTTTTCTAATTGCCAGACAAAGGACGGAAAGATTGTCGTATATGCAAGTGAAGCAAAATTTACGGAGGATGTAATTGAACCGGAGTTTTTTGGCTGTGGCGGTGTGGCAGAGATACCGAACCTGCAGGATAAGCTGATTATGCTTGCAAGAGGAGGGTTTAAGCATCATACCTCCGTAGGAGTAGGTCACATGAAGGAAATATTAAAAGAAGCCTTTACGACTTATCTGCATTATGACTGGGTAGAGATTGACTGACGGCGGAGGTGGCAGGATGAAAATAGCAGGACTTGATATTGGAACCACCGGCTGTAAGTTGACCGTGTTTGATGCGGACGGACAATATCTGGATAAGGCGTATCAGGATTATCCGATTCGCCGTATCAGTGGAGAGCATGAGGTAGATGCCGGGGCGATTATGGATGGCGTCTGGCTTGTGATTCGCCAGATGGCAGAAAAATATCCGGATATTGCAGGCATTGGTGTGACCAGCTTTGGAGAGACTTTTGTGGCAACGGATGAAGTGGGCACACCGCTTTATCCGGCAATGCTTTATACTGACCCGAGGGGCTGGGAAGAACGTGATAAGCTGTCGGAAAAAATCGGAAGAAGAGAAATGCTGCATATTACCGGGGTAGACCCTCATGAGATGTACAGCATTTCCAAAATGATGTGGCTGAAAGGGCATATGCCGCAGGTATATGAAAAAACGAGACATTTGTTTTTGATTGGGGACTATGTAGTATTTCATTTGACCGGACAGGCGCAGATTGATTATTCTCTTGCTACCAGAACGCAGGCATTTGATATTCAGAGGCTTGCCTGGAGCGATGAAATTTTTGAAGCGGCGGGAATCGACAAGAGGCTTATGTCCACACCGGTGCCTACCGGCACATCTGCCGGATGTATTAGAGCATCTGTTGCGGAAAAGACAGGACTTTCGCCGGATACCATCATTGTTTCCATTAGTCATGATCAGGTATCGGCAGCGATTGGTGCCGGAGTTTTTTCCTCGGATGTGGCAGTAGATGGTGCGGGAACGGTGGAATGCATTACACCGGTTTATGATGGGTTACCGGATTTGGATGCTATGAGTGAAGGCCGGTTTGCGGTTGTGCCATATGTGATTCCGGGGAAATATGTATGTTATGCCTTTTCTTATACGGGGGGGTGCGTTGATTCAGTGGTGTATCGGAGCACTGGCAAAAAAGGAAAAGGAGCTGGCAGCAGCCGAAGGGCTTTCTGCGAATGCCTATTTGGAACGAAACTACCGTGAGCCTACAGGTCTTTTGGTGCTTCCGCATTTTGCCGGAGCGGCGACTCCCTATATGGATAGTGGTTCTAAGGGGGCGATTCTGGGGCTGGATGCAGCCACAACAACGGAGCAGTTATACTGTGCCTGTATGGAGGGTGTGGTATATGAGATGCTTATAAATATGGACTATTTGTCAAAGTCCGGTATTCCGTTTCGGATGCTGCATGCGACGGGCGGCGGTGCAAAGTCTGAAATATGGATGCAAATGAAGGCGGATATGTTGAATATGCCGATTACGGCATTGGGGACATCCGATGCCGGAACGGTAGGCAGTGCCATGCTGACGGGTATTGCGACCGGCTGCTTCGCAGATTTGGCAGACGCTGCGGCGCATATGGTTGAGAAAAAGAAGGTATATGAGCCGCGGCAGGAAATGCACGAAAAATATAAAATGATATTTGAACGTTACCGCAAGGTATATGATGCAGTGAGACCGCTTGTATAAGCGGTCTTTGCAATAACAGGGGGAATGAATATGCAATATGGAGAAATTTCATATGTAAAGAAGCCGGTTTCGCGGATTTTGTATGGAACTGCAATGGCACCCTTTAACGTGGGTGGCGATGGAAATGCTTTGTTTGATGCTATGTACGCTCTTGGAATTAATGCTTTTGATACAGCACGGGTGTATGGAGAGGCAGAGTGTGTGCTTGGCAGATGGATTGAGGAGAGGGGACTGCGTGATAAGGTAGTGATTCTTTCAAAATGCGCACATCCGTTGCCGGACGGAACGAAGCGTGTCTGTGAGAAAGAAATCCGTGCAGATTTTCAGATATCCAGTGAATGCCTGCGGACAGATTACATAGATATCTATCTGGCGCACAGGGACGATAAAGAGATGCCGGTAGGCGAGATTGTAGAGGCTTTTAATGCGCTTCATGCAGAAAGTAAAATTGGTGCGTTCGGAGGTTCCAACTGGACACATAGGAGAATTGAAGAGGCAAATGAGTATGCCTATAAGCATGATATGCTTCCGTTTACCGTGTCCAGTCCTAATTTTGGACTGGCTGAACAGGTGAAGGATTTGTGGGGTGGCGGAAGCATCAGCATATCAGGACCTTCAGGAACTGAAGCGAGAAAGTGGTATGTGAAAGAGCAAATGCCGGTTGTGGCTTATTCCAGTCTTGGCAGGGGATTGTTTTCCGGGAAATTGAAAAGTACAGAAGCAGCCCATGCAGATAAGGTGCTGGATGAATTTTCCATGAAAGGCTATGCTTATCCTCAGAACTTTGAAAGGCTGAAACGGTGTGAAGAGCTTGCGGCAGAAAAGGGTTGTAGTGTATCACAGATTGCTATGGCGTGGTTGTTTAGGCAGAAACTGAATACCTTTGCAGTAGTCAGTACATCAAAGGCAAGAAGAATGCAGGAAAATATCAAGGCTATGGAGCTTGAACTGACAAGGTCTGAGCTTAATTATCTGGATTTACAGGAAAACTAGAATGCTTTGAGGCATGTAGGAGGGATGGAATGTATATATCGGAAGTTATAGCCCAGACGATTGTGGAAGAAATCAGCAGAGAAATTCATGAAAACATTAACTTTATGGATGGCGAGGGGCGGATTATTGCCAGTACAGATCCGGTACGTATCGGTATGCTTCATGAGGGGGCAGCAAGAGTCATTCGGGAGAATTTAAAAGAGTTGTATATTACCTCCGAAATGGAGAATGCGACAACCCGTAAGGGAATCAATTTGCCGATTACGATTAATGGGGAAATTGTAGGGGTAATTGGTATTACCGGAGAAAAAGAACGAGTAGCAGGTTATGGGAATATTGTTCGCCGTATGACAGAAATTATGGTAGAAGATAGTCTTTTGCGAGATAGCCGACGATATGACAGACGTGTCAGATACCGCTTTATTGAGGAGTGGATTGCCAGATCGGGAGCGGTTTATGACAGAAATCTGATTGAGAGAGGTCTGCGATTAGGAATCGATATCGAAAAGCCCAGACGTGCTATAGTGATACATTTTGCAAGGTATCAGATGCTTTCTGATACCTTGGAAGGTCAGAAGCATTTGGAAGAAATGGAGGCGTCGATACGACATTTTACGGAGCGTGAAAAAGAAATTCTGTATTTAAGGGAGCCTCCCAAGCAGGTATGTCTGATTGATGCATGCAATGAAGATAAATTATATAAAACAGCAATGCAGCTTGTTGAATTGATCCGAAAAAAATATGGGGAAGAGATATTTGTTGGAATCGATTCGGCAGAACATGGAAGTACTCACATTGGCAGAATTTGTGAGGAGGCAGAAAAAGCGGCAGAAAACTGTTTGGAAAAAGGAAAGAACATTGTATTTTATAAGGAGCTGGGGGTAGAATTATTCTTGGATGAGATTACAGAAGGGGCTATGCAGGAGTATCTCCATAAGCTGTTTCCCATGGTGACACGGGAGGAGTTGGATTCGCTGATGAATATAATTTCTGTATTTTTTGAAAAGAACGGTTCGATTACAAAAATGGCAGAGGCATTGTTTATGCATAAAAATACGATTCAATATAAGCTGAAAAAGTTGGAAACACTAAGCGGAGAGGATATTCGAACTCCAACCGGGGCGGGAATATATTATATGGCGCTTTCTTTCTATAAAAGACTTTATGGCAGAGAAAATTTTCTGAGAACATTATAAGAATAAGAGAACAAAAACAAAATGACATATATGTTATGGGTAACATTTCCAAAAACGTTATAATATGATATCTTGATAAAGAAGTACAAAAAGGGTGAGATTTTTGTTGATAAATTATACATATTGGACAAAAATCGAAAAGCAATACTATATTATTAATTAGGAGGGAACTATTATGACAGGAATTCCTTTTGTGGTTGTATTCATTCTGGCGATTATCGTTATGATTGTTATGATCAGTAAGTTCAAGATTCATCCGTTTTTATCCATTATGCTGGTATCTATGATGCTGGGGTTAATCGGTGGTATTCCGTGGGTCAATACAACGGATGCGGATGGTAACACAATTAACGGTATTGCAACCGTTATCGGAAGCGGATTTTCCGGCACATTTACAAGTATTGGTATTGTAATTATTTTTGGAGCTATGATTGGTGCTTTTCTGGAAGCAACCGGAGCAGCATTAAAATTGGCTGACATGGTAGTAAAATTAGTAGGACCGAAGCATCCGGAGCTTGCAATCGAGCTGATGGGCTGGGTAGTATCTATTCCGGTATTCTGTGACTCCGGTTTCGTTGTATTAAATCCGATTCGTAAAGCGATGGTAAAGAGAACCGGTACATCCTCCGTAGCAATGACACTTTGCTTATCTGCTGGTTTGTATGCATCTCACGTATTTATTCCGCCTACACCGGGACCAATCGCGGCAGCAAATACACTTGGTGTAGGAGAACATCTGCTGATGGTTATGGGCTTTGGTGCGCTGGTTTCGATTCCGGCGTTAGCAGGAGCATATTTCTACGCAAAATATATTGGAAAGAAAGTAAAGGCAAATGACGAAGCAAACAGTGGTGAAGTAGTTCAGTCTTATGAGGAACTGGTGGCTTCTTATGGTAAGCTCCCGAGTGGCTTTATGAGTCTTGCTCCGATTATTATTCCGATTATTTTAATGGCAATGTCAAATGTATCCTCTATCCTTGGCTGGGCCGGTGCAGTGAATACTGCATTTGCATTCCTGGGTACCCCAATCGTTGCTCTTGCAGTTGGTGTAATTCTTGGTATTATTTTACTGGCACAGTCCGATATGTCAGATAAGTTATATGATTTAACGAATGATACACTCAAGACAGTTGGTCCGATTTTGTTTGTTACGGCAGCAGGTGGTGTACTTGGTAAAGTAATTTCTTCTACAAGCCTTGTAACCTTTATTACAGACAATGCATCCACATTGCAGACAATCGGTATTTTCTTCCCATTCCTGCTGGCAGCTATTTTAAAGACTGCACAGGGTTCTTCTACAGTTGCAATCACAACAACAGCAGGTATTATGGCTCCTTTAATGGGTGCTCTTGGAATGGGTACACCGGCTATGGCAGCTCTTTGTGTAATGGCAATCGGCGCAGGTGCTATGACAGTATCTCATGCAAATGACTCTTACTTCTGGGTTGTTACAAACTTTGGTGGTATGACACCGGATCAGGGTTATAAGACACAGACAACGGTTACTCTGGTAGAAGGTATCTGTTCCATGATTGGAATTTTCATTATTTCATTGTTCTTATAATAATTCAGGAAAGTTTCCTGTTTTGAGAACAGAAACATATAAAAAATAATAACTGAGAAAAAGCCGGAGCCGGTATCATTCGGTTTCGGCTTTTTAAATAGGGAGACAATATGAAATTACGTGAAGATGCAGATAAAATAATACAGGCTTCTATTGCGGCGGTGTTACCGGATGAAGCAGTGGCCAAGGCTTTGCAGGGAAAGACGTTTGGCACAGGAAAAATTTATATGGTAGCCGCGGGAAAGGCAGCGTGGCAGATGGCGCAGGCAGCCGCTGATATTTTAGGAGAGCGGCTATATGCAGGAGTTGTAGTAACGAAATATGACCATGTAAAGGGAGAAATTCCCAGAACAATATGTTATGAAGCAGGACATCCGGTACCGGATGAGAATTCTTTTAAGGGGACACAGGCAGCACTTGATTTGATTGGAGGTTTAAAAGCAGAGGATACTGTTTTATTTCTACTTTCAGGAGGAGGCTCAGCCCTTTTTGAAAAACCGTTGATTTCGGGAGAAGAATTGACGGATATTACAAAACAGCTGTTGGCATGTGGAGCGGATATTGTAGAAATAAATACTATCCGAAAAAGAATTTCAGCAGTGAAGGGCGGACGGTTTGCGCTTGCGTGCAAGCCGGCTCAGGTATTTAGTATTGTATTAAGCGATATTTTAGGAGATCCGCTCGATATGATAGCTTCCGGACCGGCATATCCGGATAGTTCTACCTGTGAAGACGCAGTAGCGATTGCAGAAAAGTATCAGTTGCAGCTGAGTGATGCGGTATGGGAGCTGCTTAGACAGGAAACACCGAAGAAGTTAGACAATGTAGAAACTCAGATTACAGGAAGCGTAAGTAATCTTTGCC
>JAZNIP010000168.1:0-2548 GCA_045577575.1 Lachnospiraceae bacterium
AGGCTCAATGGGAATATGCTGCGCGTGGCGGAAAGAAATCCCGGTCAAGCCAATATTCCGGCTCATATTCAGTCGATGCAGTGGCATGGTATGACTCAAACTCCGGAGGAAGTCAGCACCCTGTCGGAAAACTTCGTGCCAATGAACTTGGTTTGTATGACATGAGCGGTAATGTCTTTGAGTGGTGCATGGATTGGAAAGGTTCGTATTCGTCGAATGCTCAGTTCAATCCGACGGGTCCGTCGTCGGCGTCGTACCGCGTGTTTCGTGGGGGCAGTTGGGACTACCGTGCAGGCTACTGCCGGGTGGCTTTTCGCGCCAGCAATAGTCCTTCCTTCCGTTACGACGGTCTTGGATTCCGCGTGGTTTGTCTTCCTTAGAACCCGGAAACTGCTTAAGCTTAAAAAGCATTTGTGGTGAGCAGGGCAAAGTAAAAGCCCTGCGAATGACAAATGCTTTTTATATATAGTACAATATAATGCAGGTGAAAATTTTTGATATTTCTTCCCGCGGTGGCGAGGAAAGTATCGAGCAGATGAATAAATTTATTCGTGGGCACAAGGTGTTGGATATAGACAGACAGTTCTATGTGTCTTCAGACAATGTCGGTCACTGGTCTGTTTTTGTTACGTATCTGTCGCAGTCCGGTACGGAAGGTTCAGTGCAGACCTCCCGTCCGAAAGTGGATTATAAAGAGGTCTTGTCTCAGGAAGAATTTGAGCGTTTTGCGAAGTTGCGCTCTATAAGGAAAATACTTGCTGAATCCGATGCTGTGCCTGCTTATGCCGTGTTTACTGATGCTGAACTGGCTCAGATATCAAAACTTTCCGAGATTAATGGGACGACCTTGTTGACATTGACTGGTGTTGGGGAGAAACGTATTGAGAAGTATGGAGTTTTGTTATGTGAAAGGTTTAATGAGCAGGTCTGATGAAGCGGGTTGGTGGACTGATGCCGTTGGTATATGATATTGAAAACTTTCTTGACGCATATTACAAGGCGTGTCAGGGCAAAAGAGATCGTGAGTCCGTAAAGTCTTTTTCTGCTGATCTTTTTACTAATCTGTCCCGATTGAGAGAGAGTTTCATTGCCGGAGAATACGTTTTTGGTAAATATCACTATTTTACCATATATGATCCGAAATGTCGCACAATCTGTGCTGCTCCTTTTGAAGAGAGAATAATTCATCATGCTTTAATAAACGTCTGTAAACCATATTTTGAAAGGAATCTTATATATGACACCTATGCGACACGAGAAGGGAAAGGTATATATAAGGCTCTTGAAAAGGCAATGTTGTCCATGAACAGGTATGCTTTTGTCGCAAAGATGGATGTGAGAAAATTTTTTGACTCCATATCTCATACCTGTCTTATGGGCAGATTAAAGCGCCTGTTTAAGGATAAAGAACTTCTGAATGTGTTTTCAGGGATTATAGATTCGTATAATACAGATTCAGGCTGTGGAGTGCCAATTGGAAATCTGACAAGCCAGTATTTTGCAAATCAATATCTCTCCGGTTTGGATCATTATGTAAAGGAAGTTTTGAAAGCGCCGGTGTATATCAGGTATATGGATGATATGCTTGTATTTGGGACGTCTCGCCAAGAGGTAAGATATTACGTGGAAAGCATGCGGGATTACCTTAATGATAGACTTAGCCTTGAATTGAAACCTGTTGTGTTGGAGAGTACTGTCAGAGGCGTGGCATTTCTTGGATATCATGTATCAAGACATAAAATTTTATTGAGTAGAAGAAGCAAAATCAGATTTAAACGCAAGTATAAGTATTATACGCGTCTTCTTTGTGAGAATATATATACAGAATCGGAATATCAAAAACATATATTGCCGTTGATCGCATTTACGAAAAAGGCTTATACAGCCGGCTTTCGTAAAAGTGTATTGGAAAAATACAGTTGATGGTCGTCAGGGTCAAACCGCGTGCTCCGTGGTGGCAGTTGGAACAACAGCGCAGGCAACTGCCGGGTGGCTAATCGCAACAACAATAGTCCTTCCAGCCGTAACAACAATAACGGGTTCCGCGTGGTTTGTCTTCCTTAGCTTAAGCAGGATGGATTTCCGGGTTAAACAGATCATTATCTGACCTTTACAATAAGGTAAAATGAAGACTTTGTCTCTGAATGGAGGTGATGGTAGGAGAAATGCCGACGTCTCCTCCATTCTTTTTACGATAATTACCGTCTCCACTTTCTTATCACACCGCAAAATCTGTAAAAAAGTCTTGTTTTTTCCAAATGTGGGGGAGGGATATTTGCAGCCTAATTTTATTAATATTTCTCTAAATCTTCTGTAAACATTTCATTAAATGTATGCTTATAAAAAGGTTTTAATATATATGAGTATACACCTGTCATGTCGAGCGCAGTAGAGACATCTTTAAAAAGATTTCTCCACTCACTTCGTTCAGTCGAAATGACAGTTGGTGTAAACATGTATATCGTTCCCTAAATTTATTCGTGGGCACAAGGTGTTGGATATAGACAGACAGTTCTATGTGTCTTCAGACAATGTCGGTCACTGGTCT
>JAZNIP010000169.1:0-6380 GCA_045577575.1 Lachnospiraceae bacterium
GGACACTTCGGAGGAAAAAAATATTTGGAGTGTGCGTCAGACCGCTGGAATGGTTTTCCAGAATCCGGACAATCAGATTATCGGACAGGTTGTGGAAGAGGATGTAGGCTTCGGGCCGGAAAATATGGGAATCCCGACAAAGGAAATCTGGGAGCGTGTGGAGGAAAGTCTGAAAGCGGTCGGCATGTATGAATTTCGTAAGCATTCACCGAATAAGCTTTCCGGTGGACAAAAGCAGCGTGTATCCATTGCCGGAGTGATTGCCATGCATCCGAAATGCATTATATTGGATGAACCTACTGCTATGCTTGATCCAAACGGACGCAAAGAGGTTATTCGTGCAGTGCGTGCATTAAATGATGTTGAGGGCGTTACCATTTTACTCATTACTCATTATATGGAAGAAGTAATTCATGCGGACAGAGTGATTGTTATGGATAAAGGAAAAGCAGTTATGCAGGGGACGCCCCGTGAAATCTTTTCACAGGTGGAAAAGCTGAAAAACCTGCGTCTGGATGTGCCGCAGGTGACCATGCTTGCGCATGAATTAAAGAAAAAGGGTGTGCCATTGCCGGACGGGATTTTATCCGCAAAGGAGTTGGCTGAGGCACTTGGATATTAAAGAGGAGCAACCATGTCAATTATTTTGGATCATGTGAGTCATGTATATGAAAAAGATACGGAAATGGCAGCATATGCATTGAAGGATGTGTGTCTGCAGATTCCGGACGGGCAGTTTGTAGGCCTGATTGGTCATACCGGTTCCGGGAAGTCTACGCTTGTACAGCATTTGAACGGACTGCTTGCGCCGACTGCCGGTAACATTTATTATGACGGAAAGGACATTCATGATGAGGATTATAACCGAAAGGAACTGAGAAGCAGAGTGGGACTGGTATTTCAGTATCCCGAGCATCAGTTATTTGAGGTAGATGTTTTTTCAGATGTTTGCTTCGGACCGAAAAATATAGGCTTATCACAGAAGGAAGTAGAACTGAGGGCATTTGAGGCACTGCGTCTTGTGGGATTTCCAGAGGAATATTATTATCAGTCTCCCTTTGATTTATCGGGAGGACAGAAGCGTCGCGTAGCGATAGCGGGAGTACTTGCCATGAAGCCGGAGGTATTGATTTTGGATGAGCCGACAGCGGGGTTAGACCCAAAGGGCAGGGATGAAATATTGGAGCAGATTGCCAAACTGAAACGGGAAATGGGAATTACAGTTGTACTTGTTTCTCACAGCATGGAGGACATTGCCAATTATGTGGACAGGATTGTGGTAATGAATAAAGGCAGTGTGTTGTTGGACGGTACACCTGCCGAGGTATTTGCACATGATAAAGAGCTGGAAGCGGTAGGATTGGCAGCACCGCAGGTAACCTATATTATGCAGACCTTGCGGGCAAAAGGAATGAATGTAAAGACGGATGTAACCACTCTGGAAGAGGCAGAGAGGGAAATCCTGAGAGCACTTGGGAAATAAATGGGTGTTACCCTGTAGAAAGAGAACGAGGGGAATGCACCATCGGAGGAACTATGTTAAGAGATATTACATTGGGACAATATTACCAGACACAGTCCGTAATTCATAGGCTTGACCCACGGGTGAAGCTGATAGGGACAATTGTGTATATTATTTCCCTGTTTTTGTTTCAGCAGTTTACAGGATATTTAGTTGCAGCACTGTTTTTAGCAATGGTAATCAAAGCGTCAAACGTACCGTTTCGTTTTATGGTACGCGGCATGAAGGCGATTATGTTTCTTTTATGCCTGACCGTAGTATTTAATTTGTTTTTGAATCCGGGCGAGCCGCTTGTGCAGCTCTGGAAGCTGACTATTACAAAGGAAGGTCTTAAAATTTCTGTATTTATGGCAATCCGACTGACCTTTTTAATCATTGGATCATCGTTGATGACATTGACAACAACACCGAATAATCTGACGGATGGTATGGAAAAGCTGCTTAAGCCTTTGCAGAAGGTCAGAGTCCCGGTTCATGAGATTTCCATGATGATGTCCATAGCGCTTCGATTTATTCCGATATTGATGGAAGAAACCGACAAGATTATGAAAGCACAGATTGCCAGAGGAGCGGATTTTGAGAGTGGAAATGTTATAAAAAAAGCGAAGGCAATGGTGCCGCTTTTGGTGCCGCTGTTTATTTCTGCATTTCGTCGTGCCAATGATTTGGCAATGGCAATGGAAGCCAGATGCTATCAGGGCGGTGAGGGAAGGACAAAAATGAAACCGCTTCATTATGAAAAGCGGGACTATGTGGCATATGGAATGATGGCGGGCTACCTTGTGGTAGTAATTGCTGTCGGATGGATAAAGAGTTTGCCATAGCTTGTGAATAGATCAAAGAGTCCGCTTGCGGACTCTCGCGCCGAGTGCGGTCGCGACAGCGATATCTTTTTTATATGCGCGAGAAAAGAAACTGATACGAGAGTAAAGCATTATGAGAGTAAAATTAGTGGTCGCTTATGACGGAACTGCTTATCATGGTTGGCAGCTTCAGAAAAACGGCAATACAATTGAAGCGGAATTAAATAAGCATTTATCGGAGCTGCTGCAAGAGGAAATACAGGTAATCGGTGCGAGCAGGACGGATTCCGGTGTGCATGCACTTTGCAATGTGGCGGTATTCGATACCAATACAAGGATGCCGGCTGAAAAGATCAGTTATGCACTCAATCAGAGATTGCCGGAGGATATTCGGATTCAAAAGTCCTGTCAGGTAGCAGATGATTTTCACCCGAGAAAATGCAAAAGTGTTAAGACATACGAATACAAAATTTATCGTGGAGAATTCCCGATGCCTACGGAACGTCTTTATGCCCATTTTATGTATGTACCGCTCAATGTAGAGCTGATGCGTGAGGCGGCAGCATATCTGGAAGGAAAGCACGATTTTAAAAGCTTTTGCAGTATAGATTCTCAGGCGGAAAGCACGGTTAGGACAATTTATAAGGTAGATATTATTGAGGATGATAATTTACTAAAAATACGGATTTCAGGAAATGGCTTTCTTTACAATATGGTGAGAATTCTGGTAGGTACGCTGATAGAATTCGGCAGAGGGAAATATCCTACAGAGCATATGCCGGAAATTATAGAGGGCTGTGACAGGCAGTTAGCGGGACCGACCATGCCGGCAAAAGGTCTGATGCTTATTCGATATGATTTTCCGGATGCATAGTCACTTGGATAGAGTCGAAAACGGATAGGAAATAAACGGAAAAATAGGAAATAATCTATTGACACATCCGGCTGCGTATAATATAATTACTCAATGTGGCGGCCTTTGAAGAAGTATGCCAATTCCCAGACAGACTACTTCAAACACGCCTTAGAGATTTGCTTATGAAACGGCTTTGGCGGTCCGGACATCCGCCGAAAATGTGACAGCGGCAAAAAGAACCGATACACAGATAAGATTTATTATGGAGGTAACATAATGAAAACATTTATGGCGAGTCCATCTACAATCGATAGAAAATGGTATGTAGTAGACGCTACTGATATGACATTAGGACGTTTGGCATCCGAAGTTGCTAAAATTTTAAGAGGAAAGAACAAAGCAATCTTCACTCCTCATATTGATACAGGTGATAATGTAATCGTTATCAACGCTGAGAAAATCAAAGTAACCGGTAAGAAAATGGATCAGAAGATTTATTATCATCACTCTGATTATGTTGGCGGTATGAAAACAGCTACATTAAGAGAAAAATTAGCAAAGAAACCTGAGCAGGTTATCGAGCTTGCAGTTAAGGGTATGCTTCCAAAAGGACCTTTAGGAAGACAAATGTTTAAGAAACTTCATGTATACGCAGGACCGGAGCACGCACATGCAGCTCAGAAGCCTGAAGTATTAACATTTTAATCAAAAAGGGACGAAAAAGGAGGAATTAAAATGGCTAAAGCAGCAAGATACTACGGAACAGGTAGAAGAAAAAAATCCATTGCCAGAGTATATTTAGTACCGGGAAAAGGCAATATTACAATTAATAAAAGAGACATCAACGATTACTTCGGATTAGAGACACTGAAGGTTATCGTTCGTCAACCGCTCGTTGCGACAGAAAACGTAGAGAAGTATGACGTACTTGTAAACGTACATGGTGGCGGATTTACAGGACAGGCCGGTGCAATCAGACATGGTATCTCCAGAGCATTATTACAGGTAGATGCTGATTACAGACCTACATTAAAGAAAGCTGGCTTCTTAACAAGAGACCCTCGTATGAAAGAAAGAAAGAAATACGGTCTCAAAGCAGCAAGAAGAGCACCACAGTTCTCCAAGAGATAATGCGCGCTTCTACAAGCGTTGTAAATATGAAAAAGGAACACTTCCTTGCAAGTTTACTTGCAAGGGGTGTTCCTTTTTACGTGTTTATAGAGCTTCTGCGAATGGTAATGCATTCAACCACAGAAGCAATTGCGTGGCACGCCTCTGTTTATTGTTTATAAGGAAAAAGTAAGGGGATTATTGGCGATGGTGTGGTATAATGGAATACTTGAGGAGAGCAAAATTTGAAGTTTACACACAGTTGTATTTAGAGAAACACATTCTAAATTCTAAATTTTTGAGAATGTGTTTTTTATGAAAATATACATTGACAATCATCTATGTATAGGATAATATAAATACATTGACAAATATCTATGTGAGGTGTTAGAGATGAATACGATCGATGTAGCAGTTATTTGTAAGGCACTTGGAGATAGTAACCGATTACAGATTGTTCAGATGCTGTCGGATGGAGAAAAGTGTGGATGTAAATTGTTGGAGGCTTTTGAAATAACACAACCGACATTATCCCATCACATGAAAATTTTATGTGAATGCGGTCTTGTAAATGACCGAAAAGAAGGAAAGTGGCACCATTATTCTTTGAACTGTGAGACATTGCAAGGATTTAAAGGTTTCATTGAGGGGTTGTCCTGTGTTAAAGAAGGGGGATGTTGCTGTTCATGATTTGGGATTTTATTCAGAATCAGGTGCTGGGAATGAAATGGTTGAATGAGCTGATTGGAGTGTTATTAGAAAAAGTAGGTTTGGACATATCCGGCAAGTTGGGAGGAAGTATTCACTTTCTTATCTATGATGTGATAAAAATTACAATTCTACTTTGTACTTTGATATATGTGATTTCTTATATACAAAGCTACTTTCCACCGGAGCGAAGCAAAAAAATTCTGGGACGATTTAAAGGTATTGGGGCAAACTGTATTTCTGCATTGCTAGGTACAGTTACTCCGTTTTGCTCCTGTTCATCCATCCCGTTATTCATTGGTTTTACAAGTGCAGGACTTCCATTAGGGGTTACATTCTCTTTTTTGATTTCATCTCCTATGGTTGATTTGGGGAGTTTGGTCTTACTGATGAGTATATTTGGAACAAAAGTGGCTGTGAGCTATGTTGTGGTTGGTTTAATCATTGCGGTAGTAGGTGGTACTCTAATTGAAAAAATGCACATGGAAAAATATGTTGAGGAATTTATATTAAATGCAAATTCCGTTGATATTGACAGCCCAACGCTTAATCAGAAAGAACGTTTGTTGTATGCAAAAGAACAGGTAGTTTCTACATTCAAAAAAGTATTTCCGTATATTCTGGTCGGTGTTGCGATTGGAGCCGCAATCCATAATTGGATTCCAGAAAACTGGATTGAAAACATGTTAGGAAGTCATAATCCACTTGGGGTAGTATTGGCTACCTTAGTAGGGATTCCAATGTATGCTGATATTTTTGGTACGATTCCTGTTGCAGAAGCTTTGTTGGCAAAAGGTGCACAACTTGGGACAGTATTGAGTTTTATGATGGCTGTTACAACGCTTAGTCTGCCATCAATGATAATGTTAAAAAAAGCAGTGAAACCTAAACTTCTCGGTGTGTTCGTGACCATATGTGCAGTAGGTATCATTATTGTCGGTTATTTATTTAATATATTTCAGGGATTCATAATTTAGGAGGATTACAAAATGGCATTGTTTGAATTAGGGAAGAAGAAAGAAGAAAAAACATCTGGTTGCTGTTGCAGTGGAAGTTGTACACCGGAAACGATGAAAGAGGCTGAACAGGAGAAAAGAAAATCTGGAGTAAAAATCTTGGGTGGAGGCTGTACAAAATGTAACCAGTTAGAAGACGCGACGGTGAAAGCACTTCTGGAACTTGGCATGGACAGCACCATAGAACATGTAAGAGATTTTGAAAAAATAGCGGCGTATGGTGTTATGACAACACCGGCATTGGTCGTGGATGAAAAAGTGGTCTCCTATGGAAAAGTCCTAAAAAAAGAAGAAGTGGTTGAGATTTTGAAGAAAGTGAGAGGGTAGTTTTGAAAAAAGTAGCTTTTATATGTGTTCACAATTCT
>JAZNIP010000170.1:0-2120 GCA_045577575.1 Lachnospiraceae bacterium
GCACATATTCTTCCTTATGATATCTTTTCAGATATTTGTTCAATATCCATCCGTTTTTATATTGCAAAGCCTTTTGGGGACAGCTTGTTACACAACGCAAACAACGAATGCAGTTTGAATGGATCTGGCCTTTTCGGATCGCACCCATAGGGCAAGAGCCATCACATATTCCACAGCCGTTGCAGCGATTCTCTTTGGTGATTTTTACACCTATACGGCTGCGCAGGCCGGGAAAGATATTCGCCAAAGGATTTTTTGGAGTTTTGGGTATGGTTGCCTTTTGAGGAGCTTTTACTCTCTGTACAATGGGTAATAAAAACTTTGTATCAAATGCATAATCCCCGTTGAGAAATGTATGACCCATAGGAATATAGGCCCCGGCAATTATCTCTCTATTCAGAATTTTTTGCGCTTCATACAGAACATTGCCATAGGATATTTTTCCGTAGGTTGCAATCAGTGCAACGTGTTTTGCCTCCAGCCTTTTAAAAAACTGTTTAACCGGCTTGGGAATATTTTGGCAATACACCGGAAAAACGACCACAGCTGTTTCTGTTTTCTCACAGTCAAAGCCGATCGGCACAATCCTGCAGGTCAGCATCTCGGCCAATGCTTTTGCAACAGCCAAGCTGTGTCCGGTTCCGGAAAAGTAATAGATTGTCGTCATTCCTGCTCCCTTAAAAACTGATGCATCATAGCACACTCGGGGATTTCCTCAAGTGAAAATCCCAGCAAATGCTCCATTTCATAAAGAGATTCCTCTCTTGATCTGCCGCAATTTTTGCTTGCGAGGGAAAATTCCAGGGCACTGAAAGGAATCATCTTGCTTTTGCAATGGTAAAATCGCACAAATTGGGTATGATCCTTACATTTTTCTATTTTACAGCTTGTATGTAACGCCTTGTTTTTATCATCCGGTGGGACCCAGCCACATTCATTAACAAGTATGGCTTTTACCTTGTTCCAATCGTATGTGCCGCCGTTTATTTTATCAAAATCAAAATGAACAAAGGCGGGGATATTTCCTGTCCAGGAAGAACGCCGTATGCTTTTTTTGAACGGAGGCAGCAGTTCCGGAACGGCATGAATTGCTTTGACAACATTGGAAACCAGTTCGTTTTCATAACCGCTTAGTTTCTTAATAGGATTATCGCCGTATGCCAACTGCTTCATTGTCATAAGTGTTTGAAACTGTCCTTGCTTTAAGGGTGGATGAAGCGTAAGCACCCGTCCTGCATTCAACAGAAATGTCAAAAGGCGATTACGGGCAAAGGAATAGGCGATTTTGGGTGCCATATGATTATAGTATAGCCCCAGTATCTGAACAGGCTCATTGCCTGCAGCAAAATATGGAACTCTGTTTGCCACGAGCTCCGGATAAAACAGCAGGTATGCCAACGATGGGCAGGCACAGGTATTGCCGCTTAACGCATAAAGCTTGCTGTAGATTTTTCTTAATTCATTTTGATTGATAGTGCGTGTGATAAACTCTACATTTTGAAATGTTTTCTTTGCACTCTCTATGCTTTTTGCAGCGCTCTCAGACATATAAGGAATTTCCCAAGTTAGTGCTAATACCCGAAGATTTTTTACCTTGGAAAGGTAATATAACAAATATGTAGAATCCTTGCCGCCTGTGTAAAATAAAGCAATATCAAAGCGAGATTTTTTACTGCGCGGAATTTCCTCCAATATAGGAACAACACTTTTCAGATTTTTTACTTCCTCGGCTGTCTGACACATGGGACACAGACCGTTGTCATCAAATTCCATTCCCGGTATCAGAAAATCATTTGCGCAGCAGCAGGCACAGAAAGTTGCCTCAGAAAGCTTTTTGGGGATGTACTTTCGTTCATTTTCAGACACGACCTGCTTGCCCATCAAATTCCGGAGCAAGGACAATTCTTGCGGATGTAAATTTCGAGGTAAAGAAGCAAGGATTGCTGCCTGTTTCTTTGAAACGGTTATTTCATTTTTGAACATATTGGATGAATTGCGTAAGCCATAATAATACAGTTTTCTGTTTTCAAGCTTCCATCTGCTCTGAAGATAATACATAATTATCACCCCCTTCTCTTAAATTATAACAAAATTCAGGAATCTTTGCAATAATATCCGGG
>JAZNIP010000171.1:0-5201 GCA_045577575.1 Lachnospiraceae bacterium
CATGGAGTCATGTGACAGTAATGCTTGTCGTAGTTGCGATGGCGACAGGCATGACCGTTTTTCTTTCTAAGCCGATTGGAGCATATCAGCTTGGAGAAAATTATGCAAAAAGTATGGGGGTAAATGTAAACGGCTTACGTATTTGGCTGATTATATTATCGAGTGTGTTGTCTGCCTGCGTGGCGGCTTATGCCGGACCGATTTCCTTTGTCGGTATTGCGGTACCGTATCTGATAAAACAGCTTCTTGGAACGAGTCATCCTATTTGGATGATACCGGCTGTTTTTCTGGGAGGAGGCATGTTTTGCCTGCTTAGTGATTTGATTGCAAGAACCGTATTTGCACCTACTGAATTGAGCGTCAGTACGGTGACGGCGGTTTTTGGAGCACCGATTGTACTCTGGATTATGACAGGGCGCAAAAGAGAAAGAGGATAAGATGGGTAACTATTATTTTACGGCAAAGAATTTATGTGTAGGCTATGACGGCAAACCGATAATCCGTGATATGGAGATTTCATTACCAAAGGGAGAAATATTGACGTTAATCGGACCAAACGGAGCGGGTAAGTCTACCGTATTGAAAAGCATAGCGGGACAATTGCGTCTGATAGGAGGCATTGTTTGTCTGGAGGGGGACGTATTATCCGAAATGAAGCAAAATGAACGGGCAAAAAAGATGTCTGTAGTGCTTACAGAAAAGATAAAGACCGAGCTGATGAATTGCATGGAGGTAGTGGCTACCGGACGTTATCCTTATACCGGACGCTTTGGTATGCTGTCGCAGCAGGATAGGCAGATTGTACAGGAAGCGATGGAGCTTGTGCATGTATGGGAAATAAAGGAGCAGGATTTCCGGAAATGCAGTGATGGTCAGAAGCAGCGGGTAATGCTTGCGCGGGCAATTTGTCAGCAGCCGGAAATAATTATATTGGATGAGCCGGTTTCTTACTTGGATATCTGTCATAAACTGGAATTTTTGTCTGTGCTGCAGGAATTGAAAAAGAAAAAGGGACTTACGGTTATTATGTCGCTGCATGAACTTGATTTGGCAGAGCGGGTTTCTGATAAAATTCTGTGTTTGAAAGGTGAGCTTATTGAGGCATTCGGCACACCCGGAGAAGTATTCCGATCCGGTTATATCCGTCAGCTCTACGGAATCACAGTAGGCAGCTTTGATGAGAGAAACGGTAATCCGGAATTGGAAAAGCCGGATGGTATGCCTGAAGTATTTGTGATTGCAGGTGGAGGTGGCGGCAGAGCGGTTTACCGCAGACTGCAAAGAGAGAAAAGGGCATTTCTGACCGGGATTTTATATGAAAATGATTTAGATTATCCGGTAGCAGAGGCATTGGCGGCTGAGGTAATTACGGCAAAAGCATTTGAGCCGATGCCGGAATGTCTGTATATGCAGGCAAGACAGCGAATGGACAGCTGTGATGAGGTGATTTGTACGAAAAACAAATTTGGCAGTCTGGAGCAGTTCAATGAAAAATTGCTTCATTATGCGGAAGAAACCGGTAAACGGATAGAGTATGTGGAGTGTTGTGATATATGGCAAAGGTAATTATGGTACAGGGAACCATGTCGAATGCAGGGAAAAGTTTGTTGGTGGCAGGACTTTGTAGGATTATGAAGCAGGACGGCTATCGGGTAGCACCCTTCAAGTCACAGAATATGGCATTAAATTCCTTTGTGACAGAGGATGGACTTGAAATGGGCAGAGCACAGGTCATGCAGGCAGAGGCAGCAGGCTTGGAGCCGATGGTCTGTATGAATCCTATTTTATTAAAGCCGACCAGCCACATCGGTTCACAGGTGATTGTAAACGGAGAGGTTGTGGGTAATATGAGTGCCCGCGATTATTTTTCCCATAAGACAAGTCTGATTCCGCATATCAAAAGGGCATTTCATGAATTGGAAAAGATAGCGGATATTATTGTGATAGAAGGAGCGGGAAGTCCGGCAGAAATCAACCTTCGGGAGAATGACATTGTAAATATGGGACTTGCAGAGCTGGTGGATGCCCCCGTGCTTTTGGTAGGAGATATTGACAGGGGTGGCGTATTTGCCCAGCTGCTGGGAACGCTGATGCTGCTTTCCAAAGAAGAAAAGGAGCGGGTAAAAGGACTGGTTATCAATAAGTTTCGTGGAGATAAGTCGATTTTGGACAGTGGAATTGAGATGCTGGAGGAGCGGGGTAAGGTACCGGTTGTTGGAGTAGTACCCTATATGGAGTTGTTGCTGGAGGATGAGGACAGTTTGACGGAGCGGTTTGCAAAACGGAGAGAAGGTGACATCGACATAGTAGTGATCCGTTATCCCAGAATTTCCAATTTTACCGATATGAATGTATTTGAGCAAAGTCCATATGTGTCGGTACGGTATGTAAGCTCTGTGCAGGAGCTTGGCCAGCCGGATATGCTCATACTGCCGGGTAGTAAAAATACGATGGGCGACTTAACATGGATGCGGAATAATGGTTTGGAGTCTGCCATAAAAGAGCTGGCTGAGCGCATTCCGGTATTTGGGATTTGTGGCGGTTATCAGATGTTGGGAGAAGAGATTTGTGACCCGGACAATATCGAAGAGGGTGGCAGTATGCCCGGAATCGGGCTTCTTTCGGTGAAAACAGTGCTGCAAAAGAGAAAGGTGCGTCGTCAGATAAGCGGCAGTTTGAATGGGCTGAACGGGATTTTTGAATCCTTGTCGCATTTAAGCTATACCGGATATGAGATTCATATGGGACAGACCGGAGAGGCTTTAGCGAATAAAGCAGAGGCATCAGAGTCGGAAACCATCTGTGGAAACGGGAATGTGTACGGTACTTATGTTCATGGGATTTTTGATAAAGGAAACATAGCGGAGACAGTAATCAGGGCACTGGTAGAGAAAAAGGGAATTTTGGAAAGTCAGGTTAGCTTTGAGGATTATCAGACGTTTAAAGAAAAGCAGTATGACAAATTGGCAGATACACTGAGAGAATATCTGGATATGAATGCGATATACCAAATACTGAAGGAAGCACATGTAAAATAAGCACATGAAAAATAATCGGAATGGAGTAACGAAATGAAATATCATATGACAGCATTTTTTCTTGGGTTTTTGTTGGATATGCTTTTAGGTGATCCGCATGTGTTGCCTCATCCGATACGATTCATCGGATATTTGATTGAAAGAACGGAAAAACGGATGCGTCAGACAAACAGGCAGGAGGCGAAGCAGGGTGTGCTGCTTGTAGTAATCGTGCTCTGTGTGACGGGAGCAGTCACGACAGCAGTTTTATTGTTGGCATACGGTAGTCATATTTATGTGGGAGTAGCAGCAGAATCAATTATGACATGGCAGATACTTGCGGTAAAAAGCCTTCGGACAGAGAGTATGAAGGTCTATCGGATGTTAAAAAAAGGAGATATCGCAGGTGCCAGAGCTGCGTTGTCCATGATCGTCGGAAGAGATACGGTGCATCTGGGGCAGGAGGGGATTGCAAAGGCAGCTGTAGAAACTGTAGCGGAAAATACATCCGACGGTGTGATTGCTCCGATGCTGTATACGGCACTTGGAGGACCGATATTGGGATTTTTGTATAAAGCAGTCAATACAATGGATTCTATGATTGGGTATCAAAATGAAAGGTATTTGTATTTTGGCAGAGCAGCGGCAAAGCTGGATGATGCAGTCAATTTTATTCCGGCGAGAATCAGTGCATATCTGATGATGGCAGCGGCGTTTTTGGGAGGAAAGACATTTTCGGGAAAACACGCATATACCATTTTTAAAAGAGACCGATATCAGCATGCCAGTCCGAATTCGGCACAGACGGAGGCGGTGTGTGCAGGTGCACTCGGTATACAACTTGCCGGAGATGCCAGCTATTTCGGGAGACTTGTAAAAAAGCCTTATATCGGGGATGCCCTCCGCAGAGTGACACAGGAGGATATCCGGCTTGCCAATGTACTTATGTATCGGACGGCATGGATGGGAGAGCTTCTTTGCCTCCTTGTGATGGCGGGGACGGTCGTAGCATTCCTTTGAAGCTGTGCCGTGCGATGATGTGAGAGAAGAGGAAAGGACAGAGTGATGACGGGAATACATGGCGGTGATATTTACCGCAATCAGGTGCGAATCGATTTTTCCGTTAATGTGAATCCTTTGGGGATGCCAAAAGCAGCAGAAACAGCACTACACAGTGCGGTAGCAGACTGCTGCAATTATCCGGATATGGAAGCCGGGCGATTAAAAAAAGCAGTGAGCAAGATGCTGCAGATTCCTGAGGAATGGTTATTATTCGGAAATGGAGCTTCGGAGCTGTTTATGGCGATTGTATACGCGTTACGACCCAAAAAGACGGTAATACCGGTACCGTCCTTTTTCGGTTATGAGTATGCAGCAGGTATAGCGGACGGAGAAATTATCTTTTATGAAACAAAGGCAGAGGATAGCTTTGCTTTGGGAGAAGGGCTTTTGTCTGTATTGACGGAGGATATTGAACTTTTGTTTTTGGCAAATCCCAACAATCCCACGGGAAATTTGATGGATAAGGAATATTTGATAAGGGTTTTAAGACATTGCAGGGAAAAAGAAATTTGGGTAGTGCTGGATGAATGCTTTATTGAATTTTGTGGGAGTGATAAGTCGATATTGCATGCAATAGCCGACATGGAGAAAGAAGAATGCTTTGAGAATTTGATACTTGTCAGGGCCTTTACCAAAATATTTGCCATACCCGGGGTGAGACTTGGCTATCTGATTAGCAGAGACAGACGAATTTTGGAACGAATAAAAAGGCAGCTTCCGGAATGGAATATATCCTGCTTTGCACAGGCAGCAGGCTGCGCATGTGCCTCTCAAAAGAAATATCGAGAAAAAACTGAGGTTTACATAAAACAAGAAAGAGCTTATTTAGAAAACGGATTGCGTGAGCTTGGTTTTTTCGTATTTTCGGGTGAGGCCAATTATATATTGTACTACAGTGAATATCCTTTGTATGGGGAACTGCTGAAAAAGGGAATGTTGATTCGGGACTGTGAGAATTTTCGGGGACTTTCCCGGGGCTTTTACCGGATTGCGGTAAAATGCAGAGAAGAAAACGAGGCTTTGCTTCAGGCAATAAAGGAAATAACAAAGAAGATGCAGGATGGAGAAAGAGATGCGGACAGAAGCGAATAGGAACGGAGAACTGCGGATAGAACATCTGCT
>JAZNIP010000172.1:0-9633 GCA_045577575.1 Lachnospiraceae bacterium
CGGGCTTTAACTCAGTTGTCATTGAGCTTTGACGCCCCTTCCTGTTTTTCCAGCTTCTCAAGAGCCTTCAGCTCTTCATCCACCTCCAGCTTTTCTTTCTCCCGTTTGTTGTGTCTTCTCTTAAATTTTAACTGCTCCACCTTATACTCATGAAGCTCCTTTTCATCATCTACCGTCACAAGAACCTTTACGAGCTGACGAAGTACATTGACACTTGCCACCTCACCCTTGAGCCCGTCATCCGTTGTTACGAAATCTCCGATATTCGGCAGCTTACGATTCAAATCTTCGTATGTCTCCTCTTCATGCTTTAAGCAGCACATCAGTCTGCCGCACACACCGGATATCTTGGTAGGATTTAAGGAAAGATTTTGTTCCTTTGCCATTTTGATAGATACCGGTACAAACTCAGATAAATGTGCATGACAGCAAAGCGTTCTGCCGCAAATACCCATACCGCCCAAAATCTTTGTCTCATCTCTTACACCAATCTGGCGCAGCTCAATTCTCGTCTTAAATACTGCTGCTAAATCCTTTACCAGCTCACGGAAGTCAATTCTGCCGTCTGCCGTAAAATAAAACAGTACCTTGTTGTTATCAAATGTATATTCTGCATCTATCAGCTTCATTTCCAGCTTATGCTTTTTGATTTTTTCAAGACATATCTTGAATGCCTCTTTTTCTTTTTCCTTATTGACCCGCTCCTGTTCTTTGTCCCGCTCATTTGCAATGCGAAGCACCGGCTTCAGCGGCTGAATCACCTGTGAATCCTCTACTTCCTTCATATCGCCTACAACTGTCCCGAATTCAATGCCTCTGGCAGTCTCAACAATAACATTGTCACCTTTTCTGATACGGAATTTTACCGGATCAAAATAATATATCTTACCCGCAGTGCGGAATCTGACTCCTACTACTTTTACCATAATCTATAACCTCACGAATTTTCCTGTATTGTCAACAGTAAGAGCTCCATCGTTAAATCAAAATTAACATTTGCATTTAATCTGCTTTTTGCTTTTTCCAATCCGTCCAGAATCTTCTCAATTCCTTCGTAATCACTCTTCCCTGCCACTTTTTTAATATACTGTATTTCCTCTTTGAAAATCAAGTGATTTACGTCATTTGTTGCCTTAAACAAAAGGACGTCCCGATACCATATGGAAATGATATCCAGATAATCACCAATTTCCAATTTATATTCTCCGATTTTCTTAATTGCGGCAACAATTTCATGCATTTCCATCTCACCGATGTATTTCATCAGCGTTACCGCATCCTCGCGAATATTTTCAAATTCCTCACTACCTGCCAAAAGTCTTGCTTTTCCTACATTTCCACGAGCAAAAGCGACACAAATGTCAGCTTTATAGTCCGGAATTTGCATTTCTTCCATGAGATATTTTTTAACAAGGCTATCCTCGACCGGCTTCATGTTTAATACAACACAGCGACTCAATATCGTAGGAAGCAGACTGTTTACGTTGGTCGTTAAAATCAGAATAATACCATATGCCGGCGGCTCTTCCAATGTTTTGAGCAGAGCATTCTGCGCCTGCACCGTCATCTTTTCCCCTTCATTGATAATATAAATCTTTTTCGGGCTGCTGTACGGTTTGATTGCCATATCACTGTTAATCTGACTTCGGATATCCTCCACACCGATGCTGTTTGGCTTCTCATGGGTCACTCTGATAATATCCGGCTGGTTTCCCGACAATGCCTGCTTACAGGAATGACATTCACCACATGGCTCTATCTCGCCTTTTTCACACTGCAAAGTCATGGCAAAAATACGGGCAATAAATTCCTTTCCTGCACATCTTTCTCCATTGATGATATATGCATGAGAAACCTTCTTCATTCTGATTGCACTCTGTAAATGCTCTTTGAGCTGCTCCTGTCCGATTATATCTGTAAATTTTGCCATGCTGTGTCCTCTCTTTGTCTGTCTTATGTGAAAATATCCAAAAGCAATCCTCTGATTTCTCCAATCTTTCCAAGAATTGCAATATGGTCCTTTTCATCCTTCACCAGTTCCTTCGCCAGCTCATCCAGTGTCTCATCTACAAGGCGAATAATACCATATACCCTGTGTCGTCCACGTCTGTCTAAAAAATTTTCTCTGGAAAAAGAATGAGAACGGGTAACCACTTCATTTAGGAATTCCTTTATCATACCCCGATAACGCTTCATATCCCTTACGTCCATACGCTTGGATATTTTGTTACCCTGCATGGTAATCTCTTCCATCATGGTATTTAATCTTGCTTGTAAACCCGCTTCCTCAATATGGCTTGTCAGCGTGAATTTAAAGCTGCCATCTCCCTGCTGTACCTGCTGTGGCTGCTCGGTGGGCGTAGGTGCAGGCGCCTGATTTACCTTTATCTCCATGCTCCTACCTCCGCTCTTCTATGTATGCCTTTATCTCAGAAAGGCATCTGTTCAAATCGTCATTATAAAAGCTCTTTTCAATCTCTGCCTCCGCACGTTTTTCCTGAGAAAAATCCTGCTCATCTGCCAGATAACGCCTGCAAAGCTCCTGATACTTTGGATGTTTTTGAGTCTTCTCCCGGTCCAGTGCCCGCTGTAGCCTCACACCGTCATCCAACTCAATCATTATGGGAATCAGCTTCTCTTTTCCGAAATACATTCTTGTCCTGGCATAAGATTCCAACGTGCCGATGACCAGATAATCATATTTTTCCAAATCAATCTGCTCATCCTTTACTGTAAAATAATTCCACACACCATGAACCGTATTATAAGAGCGCAGCTCAATAATGCTTCCGGCTTCCTCCAGCTCTTTTTGTCTGTCCTCATCTACAAAATAGTATTCCACACCATTCTGCTCTCCTTCACGAATCGGACGGGTCGTATACATAACAATCGTGCGAAGCGGAATATCCTCACATTCCAAAAGCCGTTTATAGATTGTATCTTTTCCCGAGGAGCTTTTCCCCATAATATAAAAAATTTTACCCATGTTTCCTCTATGCTTCCATAACCTGTATCATATTGGTTCTTCCCGATTCTCCAAGCGGTACACCTGCTGTTAATACTACGGTATCACCATTATGAAGCAGTTCCAGCTTTTTCGCAAGGTGTATTGCATCATCAAACAAATCTTTTGTATTATTCTCCCGCTGCATCAGTACCGGTGTTACTCCCCATAAAATTGCCATTTGTCTGCACACTCTCGGATTTACACTGCATGCAACAATCGGGCAGCTTGGCTTATAACGGGAAACCATTTCAGCGGTAAAGCCTGACATGGTTACGGTAATAATTGCATCCGCATTCAAATTTCTTGCCGTTGTACAGGTTGCATAAGAAATTGCCGTTGTAACATCCTCCAGATTTCGAGGTGCACTGCGAAGCATTCTTCCGTCATAATCAATGGCACGCTCGGTACGCTCGGCAATTCTTGCCATAGTCTCCACAGCTTCTACCGGATATTTTCCGGCTGCACTTTCTCCGGACAACATGATTGCTGTTGTTCCGTCATAAATTGCATTTGCCACATCGTTTGCCTCCGCTCTTGTAGGACGCGGATTCTGAATCATGGATTCTAACATCTGCGTAGCTGTTATAACCGGTTTTCCGGCTGCTACCGCCATCTTAATCATCTTTTTCTGCATAATCGGTACTTCTTCCGTTGGAAGCTCTACTCCCAAATCTCCTCTGGCTACCATAATTCCATCGGAAACGGAAAGAATTTCTTCTAAATTCTCAATACCCTGTAAGCTCTCAATTTTAGCAATGATTTTAATCGGACTTTTGTTTTCATCCAAAATTTTCCGAATTTCCAAAATGTCCTCTTTTGTTCTGACAAAGGATGCCGCAATAAAATCAAATCCCATCTGCACACCAAACAAAATATCTGCCCGGTCTTTTTCACTGATATATGGCATACTTAATTCGCTACCCGGCACGTTAATACCCTTTTTATCGGAAACAACACCACTGTTTTTTACTTTACAGACAATATCTGCTCCGTTTATTTCCACTACTTCCATTTCGATTTTTCCATCATCGATTAGAATTGGAGAGCCTACTTTTACATCCTGATTTAAATTTTTATAGGTAACGGATGCCTTTTCCGCCGTTCCGGCAATTTCTTCTGTTGTTAATGTAAACAACTGACCTTCCTTCAGTTCTTCTTTTCCGTTTGCAAAATTACACAAACGGATTTCCGGTCCCTTTGTATCCAGCAGGGTAGCGATAGACAATCCCAATTCACCACTTACCTTTAATACTTTTGCAAGCTTACCCTTTTGCTCTTCATGATCACCGTGCGAAAAGTTAAATCTTGCAATGTTCATTCCTGCTTTCATTAAACCACGCAGCACCTCTTCGTTATTGCTCGCTGGCCCGATTGTACAGATAATTTTTGTCTTTCTCATAATTAGTTTCTCCTCCTGATAATAGCTGCTACCTTATTTTCCTCATACAGCCCCTCTATTGTAAACCCCTGCTTCCTATAGCAAAGCAGTTGCATTACTACTTTTTTGGTGAATTTTTCTCCCGGAACAATAAGCGGAATCCCCGGCGGATAAATATGCACAAATTCTGCCGATACCTCTCCCTCACACTGCTCCAATAAAGCTTTCTCCACCTTCTGCTCCCATGCTTCATGAATGGAATACATTGCCTGCAGCATCCCATCTGTTTCTGTATATACAGTCTCATCTGCCGTCTGCAATTCTTTATTGTGCCGCTCTGACAATCCCATATCAATTTCTGTCAAGGCTTCTGACAGGCGACGATATCCTTCCTCATTATCCATTAATGTTATTATGGCAGTTACATAATCCTGACCTGCCATTTCCATTTGTAATCCGTACTTTTCCAAAAGCAAATGGTAAAGCTCCTGCCCTGTCATCCCTGTTCCCCTGACAGAGATTATTTTTTTTCCGATATCAAAAGCAAATACCTCCTTTGCCGCAGTGTCTGCAGAAAGTACTTTTATATATTGCAAATTTTTTATGTTTTTTTCAAACTGTATATTTTGTTTGAAAAAATTATTATATAACATATTCCTATCTTTTTCCAATATAGAAATACATTGTTCGATTCCTGCCATCAAAATATAGGACGGACTGCTTGTCTGATAAATTTGCAAAAAACGCTGTAATCGATTTCTGTCTATCAATTCGCCCTGCACATGCAGAAGTGCAGTCTGGGTAAATGCAGGTAAGGTCTTATGAATACTATGAATCACAATATCTGCACCGCATTCCACCGCACTCTTCGGAAATCGCTCATCCAATCCCAGATGTGCTCCGTGCGCTTCATCTACAATTACCGGAATATTTCTTTTATGTGCCTCACAGACAATCTCCTTTACATCACTTATTACCCCGTCATAAGTGGGGGAAGTAATAAAGACTGCCTGAATTCCTTTATTTTCTTCCAATTTTTTTTGTAGCTTTTCCGGTGAAATTACTCCACAAATTCCATATGCATCCAAAAACTCCGGATAACAATATTCTATCCTGCATTCCCTTAAATATGCAGCATGGTAAGCCGCTTTATGGCAGTTTCGCGCCATAAGCAGAGTTTCTCCCTTTTCCAATACTGCGGAAACAGCACTTAATATGCCTCCTGTACTTCCATTTATTAATAAATATGTTTCTGCACCAAACAGCGCACTTGCCCGGTTCATAACTTCTTTTAATATTCCCGTTGGCTGATGCAGATTATCAAATCCGTCAATCTCCGTAATATCAATTCCATAATATGCCTCCATCGGAAAGCCTGTCATATTTCGTTTATGTCCGGGCATATGGTACGGATAATTGCCGGAAGCCTGGTTTTGTTTTAGTTTTTCATACAACCTCTCCAATTTGTGCTCCTTACTGTATCCTATGCTTTCTGTGAATATGAAGCGTTTCCATCAGAGAGCAATATTTATCTGCCATAGTCACTATCCATGCCTCCCGACAGCTTGGCGGTACAATTGTCAACGGCCACATATGTTTTTTAATGACATCCCGCTCAATAGAAGACAGTTCAAATTCTCTTTCCGCATTTTTTAAGGCAATTCCCGGATGATAAAAACCATGCAGCTTAAAAATACTGATATGCTCCTTGTCATGCCAATCATATAAAAAAAAGTCATGCAGCAACGCACCGCGAATCATAGCCCGCCTGTCACATGGTATTTTCATTTTTTCACTGAAAAGAACACTGTATCGCGCCACGTTAATCGTGTGCTGACGTACTGATATGTTTCCATGCTGTATATCATGTTTTGTCCCTTTATGATGCTCTGAATGCAGAATATCTCTGCCTTCTTTTTTTATCAAATCCTTAATTCTGTTCATTATTTTCCTCTATTTCATAAGTATAACATATGACCGGAAATCCTTTATACACATACTCATATATTTTTTCGGCCTCCTGCGTCGGAAGATTGATACAGCCGTGTGAACCGTTTCTCAAATATATTTCGCCACCAAATTCTCTACGCCATCCCGCATCATGCATTCCGATATTTCCGTTAAAAGGCATCCAGTATTTTACGGGTGTTTCATATCCCTGCCCTCTTAAAGTAGCATTTCGCGTCTTGTAGGTCAATCCATAAACCCCATTCGGTGTAGTAAAACCTCTCGACACATTTCCTGAAACAAAGTCAGTTTTTGTCACCAGCCTTCCTTCTGCATATAAATAAAGACACTGCTTTGTCAAATCTATCTCCACATAGGAATCTCCGATATCGTCCTCTCCCTTTTTGTTCGCTGTAAACAAATATTCAGGTTCACGTATCTCACTTCTGCCCGCACGAATCGCCTTTATTAATCG
Organism: Lachnospiraceae bacterium; assembly: GCA_045577575.1. GTDB lineage: Bacteria > Bacillota > Clostridia > Lachnospirales > Lachnospiraceae > VSOB01. The sequence goes on from JAZNIP010000172.1 coordinate 6,808, forward strand.
TTCTGTTTCTTTTTTCCGATTTACCTGCCACCCGTAATTTCCCGGCTCAATATAAATCTGTTTTCCTTCCTGTGTACGAAATTTTCTTATTTTTCCATAAGTATCATGCTTTCGGGATAAATTATCCACATACTCTCTTACCTTCTGTGCATTAATCCCCGCCCGACACTCCTCTCTGTCGATAATAAGCCATTCGTTTATCAAGTCACCATCTATAATTTCTTCCATTCCATGCCAATCATATACAATTTTTGCAGCTACATATCGGTTTATGCGACTTTGAAATTGAAGAAGCTCTGTATTATCTTTGGTGATTTCTGCTTCTTCATAGCAATTTGCATCCTCGAGCACCAACGTTTTTTCCCTCTTTTTTATTGCCTGAATAATCGCTTCTTTCACTTTGTCAAAAATTAAATAGGTTCCTTTATCCTCTTCTATAATCGAATATTTCCCTGTTGTTTTGTTATATTCTCCGATATATGCATTGCTTGGCTTTCTCATATTCTTTTCCTGCAATATATACAACTGCTCCATCCGTTTCTCTAAAAGCTCTTCTTCATACTCTAACGTCATCGGCATCTCATATTGCAAATTTTTCCACCAAAAAGAAAGCCATCCAAACCCATTCTGTCCTTTTGCGATTTCATATAAAGCATCTCCGGGAATAAAATGAAGTCCAATCTCCGATGCTGTCATAAGCGCAGAGTTTCCTTCCCTTCCTTGTATTTCCAAAGTATATCTCATCGTTTGCTCAGCAATCAAAGCCTCTGCCTCTTTTGGAGTCCTGCCTCCGCATGCCACTTCACCAATAACCGTTCCAAAATAAAAATGATTCATAAAAAAAAGCGAAAATGCCAGATAAATTACAAAAAATATACATATCACAGCAATTCCGCTAATCAAAACAATTTTCTTCGTTTTCTTCAATTTATCTCACCCAGTAATATGTATTTTCTTTTTTCTTGTTCTATGCTTTTCCATGTGTTCTTATTTTAAATTCTTTCCATAAAAAGTACAATAAAATAAATACAATCTTTACTGGAACTTTGTGGCTTCTGATTATTTTACCGGTTTAACCATCAAATCCTTAACAATCTCCCCTGCAATAATCAATCCTGCTACCGATGGCACAAATGCCACACTTCCCGGTGTCTGACGCTTCCGAACAGCCGTTTCCTGCACAGACCGCTCCTGCTTTATCTCTTCCGCTCCCCTCGGAATCATCGGCACCTCTTTTGAATATACTACTTTTAAATGTTCAATTCCTCTTTTTTTAAGTTCACGTCGCATCACCTTTGCCAAAGGGCAAACCGAGGTTTTGGAAATATCTGCCACCTCAAATGCAGACGCATCCAGTTTGTTTCCTGCCCCCATAGAACTGATAATCGGTACATGATATCTGTTAGCCTCCTCTACAAGCTGCAGCTTCCCTGTCACTGTATCAATTGCATCTACAACATAATCATACTCTGTGAAATCAAATTCCCCTGCTGTTTCCGGCAAATAAAAGGTTTTGTATATATTCACTCTTGCTTCCGGGTTAATCTCCAAAACTCGTTCTTTTGCCACCTCTACCTTATACATGCCAAGCGTTTTATGCGTCGCAATAATCTGTCGGTTAATATTTGACAGACAGACTATATCATTATCAATCAAATCAAACGTACCGACACCGCTTCTGGCAAGTGCCTCTACTACATATCCGCCGACTCCACCGACCCCAAATACCGCTACTCTTGCATTTTGCAGCCGCATAATATTTTCTTCTCCAATTAAAAGTGCTGTCCGCGAAAATTGTTCGTTCATTTATGCTGCCTCCCCAAACTCAAACCAATTTCTCAATTTTATCAATGCTTTTTTTAATGGAACAAATAAAATCAAACATAAAACAAAATTTGATACACCATGTAAAATATCATAAAATATTCCTGCAATCCACCAACTCACTACCATATCTATCCCTTCTATAAAGAAATACGGTATCGTACATAGTGCTCCAAAAAGCAAACCATATATTCCCGAAAAAAAGCACCAAAACCACAGCGATTCCTTTTTTCGAAATAAATGCGTTAATAATGACAGCAGAGGCCATACATACACATACATAATCCACCAAAGGCCAAAACCGTATAAGCATCCCTCAATCAAAGTAAATGCTGCTATCACATATAAAATACGCCAACCAAAATAAAGTGTATATAATATGATTAATAATGTTACCAATTCCACATTCGTTATAAAGGATAAGCCTCTTTTGGCCGCTTCAATTGTAGCCAGCATCATTCCCATCAGTGCAATATCCCGCGCTGTAAATACTCTTTTTTTTATTATAGCCATTCTTAATTCATCCTGGTTTTTTATTAAAATTCATATATTTTCAAACCTTAAAGAAACAAGGTTTTTTTATAAATTAAAAAAATAGCAGATTTCTTATAGAATATCTACAAAAATCTGCTATTACAATGAGACATCGGGGATTCGAACCCCGGACAACTTGATTAAAAGTCAAGTGCTCTACCGACTGAGCTAATATCCCACGCTTATTATTTAATAAAGCAAAATGCCCAGAACCGGAATCGAACCAGTGACACGAGGATTTTCAGTCCTCTGCTCTACCAACTGAGCTATCTGGGCATCTGAGTAGCGGGGACAGGATTTGAACCTATGACCTTCGGGTTATGAGCCCGACGAGCTTCCAGACTGCTCCACCCCGCGTTATAATATTTTATTATATGCAATAATTCAAAAACTATTACATACGATACTGATTTGCTTAACAAATCAAATGGATGGAGGTGGATTCGAACCACCGAAGCAATTTGCAGC
>JAZNIP010000173.1:0-3807 GCA_045577575.1 Lachnospiraceae bacterium
CATCCTCCAATATTGAGGAAATTGAAAAATTAAATGCAACACAGGGAAATCTGGTAGTAATTAATTCTCAGAAAAACGGGAATATTCTGCAAAAAATGGAACGGCAGAGTGAGCAGTTCAGACAGATTGCAAGTACGATTCAGGATAATACAATCGGAATAGCGGAAATTAGCAGTCGTGTGGAAGAATTAAATACGATGACACAGGAATTGAAAAAAACGATTGGTGAATAAGGGATTTTACATAATTTTTTTCTGAATATCCAATACTATAAAAAATCGCAAAATCATTTATGCGCGATAATAAAGGAGATGCAGAATGGATTATGTAAATGCGTTCTGGGTTGGCGGCTTGATTTGCGCGCTTGTCCAGATTTTAATGGAAAAAACCAAAATGATGCCGGGAAGGATTATGGTGCTGCTCGTATGCTTGGGAGCACTTATTAGCAGCATAGGCTGGTACGAGCCCTTTCAGGAATATGCGGGAGCGGGAGCGAGCGTACCGCTGCTTGGATTTGGCAATGTGCTGATGAAAGGGGTAAAGGAAGCAGTCGATGCTCAGGGACTTCTCGGTGTCTTTTCGGGTGGATTTAAAGCAGGTGCGGTGGGTACCAGCAGCGCACTGATATTTGCTTATCTTGCTAGTCTGATTTTTAACCCAAAGATGAGAAAGTAGTGAAGTGAGGATTTTATGGAAATTCATTGGAAAAAGATAGAGCTTTCCGATAAAGAACTGATTCAGGATTATTACAGACAAGAAGATGCAGGAAGCTGTGAGGCTACCTTTGCGAATAATTATTTATGGGCATCCCACTATGGTGTACGTTATGCAATCATAGAGGGGATGCTTGTGTTTTTGTCGGGCGGAGAGCAGCTTTCGGTGACCTATCCGCTTGGTGAGGGAGATACCAAAAAGGTATTGGATAATTTGATGCGGTATTTTGAGGAAAGGGAGAAACCATTCCAAATGCATTTGGTTTCGCCGCTTCAGTTTTCGAAATTGGAAAAGCTTTATCCGGGAAGATTTCAGGTCAGTTATCATCGGGACTATGCCGATTATGTATATGAGACAGAAAAGCTCATAACATTGTCAGGAAAAAAACTGCATGGTAAGCGAAATCATATCAATAAATTCAAAGCAATGCATCCGGATTGGAGCTATGAACCCATTACGGATGAAAATACAGCAGAGTGTGTAGCAATGGCACAGCGATGGAGAGAGTTAAACGGCTGTGAGGAGGATCCGGACAAGCAGGCAGAATTTTGTGTGACATTAAATGCTTTAAAGCTGCGGAAGGAACTGGATTTGATAGGCGGACTTTTGCGGGCGGACGGTGAGGTAATTGCATTTACATTGGGAGAGCCGGGAGGCAATGATACCTTTATTGTGCATATCGAAAAGGCATATGCGGATATTCAGGGGGCATATCCAATGATTAATCAGCAGTTTGCAGAGCATGAAGCAGCTGCATACAGATACATTAATCGGGAAGAGGATACCGGTGCGGAAGGATTGCGTAAGGCAAAGCTTTCTTACTATCCGGTAATGCTTCTGGAAAAAGGAACTGTGACCTATGCATAATCATTTGCCGAAAAGGAAACCCTACCTCTAAAAAAAGAGGAAGGGTGAAAGGATGGCAGTACAGAAGGAACAAAACGGAAAACGAAGAGGAAAACAGAGTGTGGCCTATGAGCAGCCCGTGTATATTAATGCCAGCGCGTCCATTGCCGGTACAAAAGAAGGAGAAGGACCGCTGAAGGATTTGATTGACCTGATAGGTGAGGATGATTTATTTGGCTGTAATACATGGGAAGAGGCTGAAAGCGGACTGCAAAAGGATGCCGTATATCTGGCAATGGGAAAGGCGGGAATCGAAAACAAAGAAGTACAGTATTTGTTTGCAGGCGATCTGCTGGGACAGTCCATTGCTACTTCTTTTGGAATTATGGCATTTGACATTCCGCTGTTTGGCTTATACGGTGCCTGCTCGACCTGTGGAGAGTCGTTAAGTCTCGGTTCAATGGTAATTGACGGCGGATTTGCAGAGAATGTTGTCTGTGTGACCTCGAGTCATTTTGCCAGCGCAGAGAAAGAGTTTCGTAATCCTCTTGCGTATGGAAGTCAAAGACCGCCATCGGCGACTTGGACCGTAACGGGAAGCGGAGCTTTTGTACTTGGGAAAAAGCCGGGTGAGCATGTACGGGCAAAGATTGTAGGGATTACGACGGGAAAGATTGTTGATTATGGTTTAAAGGATTCCATGAATATGGGATGCTGCATGGCTCCGGCAGCGTGCGATGTGATATACCAGCATTTAATTGACTTTGGAAGAAAGCCTTCGGACTATGATAAAATCATTACCGGAGATTTAGGGTCGGTAGGGCAGAGAGCACTCATTGACCTGATGGCAGAAAAGGGGTATGATATTGCTGAGAATCATATGGACTGCGGTATGCAGATTTACGACCCCGCTACGCAGGATACTCATGCAGGAGGCTCCGGTTGCGGATGTGCGGCAGTGACCCTGTCGGCATATATTTTAAAGCAGATGGAAGAAAAAAAGTGGAAGCGCATCTTGTTTGTTCCGACGGGTGCACTTTTGAGTAAAACAAGCTTTAATGAAGGAAAGACGGTGCCGGGAATTGCACATGGGGTTGTGATAGAAAGTGTATAAGTGATGGATATATCTCCGGTTTTTTTGTATATTTTTCATAACAAAATAGAGCGTGTGCTTCATTTGAAGGGCAATTTTACGGGATCTGTATTAGAGATGGCATTGGTGATGGATTATAGTGTGCCGGCAGAACGGATGAGGGAAAGTGTTGCGGCATTGCTTCGCTGTTTAAAGCAGCAAAGCGAGGTGTTCCGTAATGTACGTTTTAATGTAATTGAGTGGAAAAGTGACAGTGAAATCGGGACAAGGGTCTGTCCGATGCTGATGGCAGGTACAGAGAGCTTTTATCAGGATTATGAGCAGACAATGGAAACGAAAAGAATTGAGAAATTATATCAGTATTTAAAATTTTACCATGCCCGTTCTAAGCTTGTACTGCTTGTAACAGACGGACAGTACCATGTGGAAAATGAGGCAGAAAAGGAAGCGGCACTGAAGCCGTTTCTTGGAAGAAAGCTGATAATGATTAAGATAACAGAGAAAGGAATGGAACTGGGATAGTTCTGTTCTTTTTTCTGATTAAGGGGAACGAAGGATGAAGCTTTTAAAAGGACTTGGCTATTTATTGCTGTTGTTATCGACGCTGTTGATGATACTGTTGTTTGTCTGTGCATGGAAGCCGGAGCTGACACAAAGGATTGCAGATATATTGTACCCGGAAAATGCTGCCTCTGTGAATGAAGGCATTATAGGGGATGAGGAGAAGCCGATGCTTGTGTCGGCTGAGACAGAGACGATACAGGAGCCGGAAAGGGACAATGCGAATGAAATGACAGAGGTGTCAGATGATGCGGCTCGGCAAAATTACAATTACATACCGCCTGAAAAAGAAAAGATTTCCGTGCCGGAAGAGGTGAGTGGAAAAAGCGGCTATCAGGCAATTACGGGAAATGACAGTGAAATTGAGGAAGAAGAAGCCGAGCGCCTGCAGGAAATGCTAGGACCGGGGGAAACGGGAGACGGACTTGTTTTTGACCCATTGTATTATCCGTATTATGAGATGCTGGATGAACAGGGACAGCACCTTTACAGACAGATTTATGCCAATGCAAAGGTATTGAATGAGGCATTTTCTCCGATAGAGCCGATAAAAGCGAATCGAATGAAGGACATATTTTCGGCAGTTTATAATG
>JAZNIP010000174.1:0-4012 GCA_045577575.1 Lachnospiraceae bacterium
TACCTGTCAGTCTTGCAAATGTATTTACCCATATCGGGAAAACATATTTCACATAAAAATCACAAAACTCCTTACTGTTCCATGCAATCAGGTTTAGCATAATTACTGCAAGAAAAATGGTCACAAGAATTACATTACTCTTCTTAATTTTCTTCATATCCGCTACCCACCATTGTTACATTCCACCCCATATGGAATGTAAGCAATACCTTCTATTAGATAAGTATACCAAACGAATTCTGACAGTCTGTGAAGTTATTGTTAACTTTTTATGAACTCCTTTACTTTTGGCTTTGCTTTTTGTATATTTTACACAATCCCCTTCATTGTAAAAGGCTGCGGAGTTTCTTCCGCAGCCGACTACAACTTTTTGTTCTATTTTGATATTTCAGCAATCAAACATCTGTTATTCGCATCCGCAGCCGTTATCCAGAAAACTCATTCTCGGCTCCGGTCTGGGCGGTATCGGCGCACAGTCATTATCCGGTCTCGACGGGCGACAGCCACAGCCGTCATTATCCGGTCTCGACGGGCGGCAGCCACAGCTGTCATTGTCCGGTCTCGACGGGCGACAGCCACAGCCGTCATTATCCGGTCTCGACGGGCGACAGCCACAGCCGTCATTGTCCGGTCTCGATGGGCGACAACCGCAGCCATCATTGTCCGGTCTCGATGGGTGACAGCCACAATCATTGCCATTGTTTCCAATGGAATTATTATTCTGATTACAGCAACAAAGCAAAATAAGTACCCATAAAATATTCATATACATTCACCTCTTCTTTATATGAATATACTATGTGTATTCTCCAAATATGTGACGCCCTGACAGTCTGTTATTTTTTACTTCCATTCAGCCTTCCACTTCCGTATATACGCAAAAGTCTCCTTTTCCCCTTTTTCTGCGAGCATATGAAGCAGCTTTTCAAGATGTTCGCGTGTATACGGATGAAGATAAAGCAGCATCTTTCCCGCTCCCTTTTGATAATAAGTAAGTGCGTCTTTATCGGTATAAGCCTTTCCGTTATATACCTTAGATGCCGCAATTCTGTCCATAAACATCTCAACAATGTATTTATCCGGCATCGGAGCAGGCATCATGCCTGTAGAGGACTGCTTTGCCACGTCTGCACAATAGTCAATCCAGTATTCATAGTGATGCTTATTTCTGCCTTTATGGTGAAGCCATGCCGAGGAATAACCGATATCCTCCCGCTCTGCATTGTTCGGACTGCGGGTTCCCTGATAATATCTGGCTCCTACCAGAAATTCAGAGGGCATATATTTGGACATATCATGCAACAATCCCTGCCGATACAGCCCTACCGCAAAGCACCCCTTCATGACCAAATACTTGTGATATGTGATTGTCTTAAAATGTTTCCATGCCTGCATTTATTTCCCCTGTTTCTTTTCTAATTTTCCGTTTTCCTTTTTTTCCAGCTTTTCTGATTTTCTTTCTACTGACATACATATCATAACGGAACGCTCCTCCGCTACAATACTGCCACCGGATATCGTCAGATTCTTTTTGGCATTCTCATCAGGCACATCCAACCGGATAAAGCCTTCCGTCATCGCCGTATCCATGCAGAGCTGCCACTGTTTATTCTTAGCCAGCTTCGGAAGCGCAAATTCGTGCGGTTCCCAATGCATATTAATCGCAATATAAAAATCCGCATCCTCCTGCCGATTATCATTTATCGCATATTTCCCGGAATACATCACAGCGACATGGCGACTATAGCTTTCCAGCACAGGCTTCCATGCATCTTCTCCATGAAACGAAATATCCGGGCTTCCGCATCCTAAATAATCCAATCCTCTCAGTCTCTGCTCTCTGTGGAAAACCGCATGTGCCTTTCGAAAAGCAATCAACGCTCTTGTATAGTCGTAAAAGTCCCGATTCGTCCTTTGCAGCTTCCAATCCACCCACGTCGTCTCATTATCCTGACAATATGGATTATTATTACCGCCCTGTGTCCTGCAAAACTCATCGCCGCTCTGCAGATACGGTGTACCCTGTGACAGCATCACAAGCGCCAATGCATTCTTCATCTGCTTGCGCCTTAATAATTGAATCGTACGCTTTCTTGTCTTTCCTTCTACACCGCAATTCCAACTACAGTTATAATCGCTTCCATCCTTGTTATCCTCGCCGTTGTCTTCATTGTGCTTTCGCTCATAGGATACGAGGTCATTTAGTGTAAATCCGTCATAGCCTGCGATTGCATGTATTGCACCTATATGATTCGGATTGTCCTGCAAATGAGAAAGCACGGCAGACATGCATCCTTCATCACCTTTTAACGCTTTTCTTATATCATATGTGAAATCATATCTCCAGAGAGCAAGATGTTTCTCTACTTTTTGTTGCTCCTTCTGCACTGCATCCGCTACACCAAAATGATTTCCAATCAGCTTGGTCCTTTTTAACAGAGGATCTGTCCCGATAACGTCTGTCGGAATTCTCTCTCCCAACAGGCGAAAACCATCAATATGATATTCACTTACCCAGAAGCGCAAAATTTCCGGTATCTCACTGCAATTAACATCGCCCGGAAAGTAAAATTGCATAATAATCTCAATGTCGGCTTTATGAAGTGCCTTTACCATATCCTTCATTTCAGTAATCGCATCTGCACTTGCAGCATAAGAGCTTTTCGGAGCATAATAATAGCCCTGTTTAAATCCCCAATAATTCGTTTTTAATTCCGATGTCTGTTTTTGATATTTCCCTCCGAATTTTTCAACTTCATCGAACTCATATGCCGGCATCAGCTCAACCGCAGTAACACCAAGCTCTTTTAAATACGGAATCTTTTCCCGAATTCCTGCAAAAGTTCCTTTCTTTTTCACTCCTGACGAGGTATGCTTTGTAAATCCTCTTACATGCAATCCGTAAATAACGGATTTTTCATAAGTATGTGCAGGTGACTTATCCGCTTCCCACGCATATGCTTTTTGTGGCAGCAAATAACGCAACCGACCTTTCTCTCTGCCATACTCTTCCAGTCCGACTACAGCTCTTGCATAAAAATCTTTGATGACTTTTTTATCTGCATAATAGCAATAGCTGTCTGCCTCCTTTGGCAGCTTGTCTAAAATTACGCTATAAAGCTGTCCCTGTCGGCACATTTCCGGTACGGAAACCCTTTCCAGCTCTTTTTCTCCTGCCCAAAAAACAATCTCTATCTCCTTTGCTGCTTCTTCTATTTTAAATACAAATTGTACTCCATGCTCCAGTTCGGTAATACCTTTCTGATAAAACGTTCCTTTTTTCATGTATACCTTCCTTTTGTGTCAAAACATTCTTAACATCAATTATAGCATACTCTTTACACAATTGGATAAGATTTTATACAATTGTTTTCTCATACTTTACATTCACCCGTTCTTTTTGTACAATAATTATTAGTATATAAACAGAAGCCGAAAGGAAGGTATGATAAATGGGAAATAAAGATATAAACGATGAGGAAATGACCGTTGAATTAGAATTGGAGGACGGCTCCAAAGTTCTTTGTGCCATCATCACCATTCTCACTGTACAGGAACAGGATTACATTGCGCTGCTTCCGCTTGATGAAAACGGTGAAAATACCGATGGCGAAGTATGGTTCTATCGTTATTCCGAGGATGAAAATGACCCGAATGTTGAACCGGAGCTTTCCTATATTGATGACGATGAAGAATACGAAATGGTCGCAGATGCATTTGATGAATATCTTGACAACGCAGAATTTGATGAGCTTGTTGACGAAGAAGAATAATTCAGGAACCGGGACATTGTTTCCGGTTCTTCTTTTGTCCCTGTCAAATAAAAGAGAAACAGCTTCTCCTTCGCCCTCGTCATTGCCACATAAAACATACGTCGCTCTTCTTCCAATTCCGCTTCCTTAACCGCCTTTTTATGTGGTACAATTCCTTCATTCAAATCAGGCAAAATCACACAGTCAAATTCCAGACCTTTGCAGGCGTGATAAGTCAGAATCCGAACACCTTTACCCAG
>JAZNIP010000175.1:0-2551 GCA_045577575.1 Lachnospiraceae bacterium
TCATCGTTGTAAGCATCGAATACACCAGCGTTGTGTGTCTTTCTGTGTACAGAGAAGAATTCACTAACTTCTGGATCTACTGTATATCCGTTATCTGAACAAGCTTTTTCTGCCATTCTGATACCGCCGTATGGCTGTAAGGAACGTTTGAAAGGCTTGTCTGTCTGGAAGCCAACGATTTTTTCTTTACTCTTGTCTAAGTATCCCGGTCCGTGAGAAACGATAGTAGAAACTACCTTTGTGTCCATATCAAGAACACCGCCTGCTTCACGTTCCTTTTTCTGTAATTCAAGTACCTGAGTCCACAGATCCTTTGTTGCCTGTGTAGCAGGTGCTAAGAAGGACTCGTCTCCATCATACGGAGTGTAGTTTTTCTGGATGAAGTCACGAACATTAACTTCAGAGTCCCATTTTCCGCCTACAAAATCTTTCCATTCTGGTCTCATTTTGAAATAGCCTCCTATAAAATTATTAGATAAAACGAATGTTAATCTTGTAAAAATATTATAAGTGCTAATACACTGAAACGTCAAGAATCGCCATGTATTTTTTTGTATACAAACCTGCAAAAAAACGATAAAAACAATAATGTTTTGTGAAAAATGAGGATAACTTGATAATCCTCGGGCAAAGTATTATAATATAAAGCAGTTTTTGCAAAAATGAATTAGGAGGTAAAGGAAATGGCCAAAGTGACAAAGGACATGACAATCGGTGAGATTCTCAGAGCAAAACCGGAGGTAGCACCTGTTCTTATGGCAGCAGGCATGCACTGTCTGGGATGTCCGTCTGCACAGGGTGAGACTTTAGAAGAAGCAGCAATGGTTCACGGAATGAACATTGATGACCTTATGAAAAAGATTGATGAGCTTGCATAATTATCGTGTATACGGAAACGACTTAAAAAATAAAAGAAACCGCTTTGAAAAAAGTGGTTTCTTTTATTTTTCTTTAGATTTGTGAGAGCGCCTGTAAAGCCTGCTCTGCAATAAACAAATCACAATGCTCGTTTAAATGTGCTTCTGTTGCAGCAGTATATCGTTCCGGATTTCCGTATTCAGAAAGAATATTGCATACCTTGTTAAATTCATCGGTAGTGTGACTGCTTTTTGTAAGAATAAGCAGATAGGAACCTGTATTGGCGTTTTTGTATAAATTGTTGACACCGGTATAAAAGCCTTTTAATACACGTCCTAAGCGTGTCAACTCGTTTAAGTGACGAAATGAGAACATTTTTATTAAATTTTTATCGGAATCCTCACAATCAGAGGCATCGGTCTGATTGTCTGAATCAGAGGATGCTGTGGCTTTTTCTGAGTCTGTATCGCAGGAGCTGTGGAATTTGCTTTCCTGAATCTTTCGGAAAAGATCAAGGACATCGTCGGCTCCTTCCAGACTCTCGATGGAGATGTCGCCCGAATCATCCGCTTCTTTGGAATCATGAACGGAAGGTGCAAATTTGGAAAAGCGGGTATCCAACTCCTCCGGGTCTTCAACCTTTGTAATAATAAGGACGATGCACTCGGAATTGAGCGGAATCGCTTCTATCATTAAAGGAATATTTTCTGCTTCAAAGCCACATTCAAAGGAAGCCTGCTGCATCATATCCCGAAACAGAGACTTTGCTTTTTCCGTGCCGTAAGCCAATTCGCTGATCTTTAATTCTCGGTCGATAAGATCGGCTTTGGTCAAGGTGCAGCGGATTTGATTCTCATTTACTCTTTCAATTTTCATAAAATCACATCCTTGCTTATATGATACCGTTTTATTGGTTGTTTGTAACTGGAAATTTTTGTACAAAGACAATAAACCCAGAGTACATTCATAGTTAAATGTATCTTATACTTATTGATTCCGCAAGTCAATAGAAGTATTTTACAGTTTCGAAAAAATTTATGAAATTATATTGTAACAGAGATATATTTAGGATATAATACAAGACAGAGATGCTTTCGGACAATCGGTATTGGAAGGAGGCATAGTGTTTTATTCAAATCATAGGCATTTGACATGCCTGTCTTGCATTAAGTCATGAAACGGAAAGTTTCATCTGTAAAGCCTCTGCTTATTTTATAGTATGAGGGAGTCTTGTAAGCTTATGTGTTTGCGCAGGGCATCAAAATTTTCCAACTATATTCTTAATGTTATAATTCATATTTTTATCAACATATTTGATTTATGTTATGTCAGAATACACGTCCATGCATCTCGTCAGAATTATTTTATACCACTTTTACCGAAAATCATATGAAAGTCCGAAGGAATAGAATATATCACAGATTCCTCTCTGCGGATTTTCAAAAATAAGGAAAAGGAGGGAGAACATGTGCTGCAAAAAAGTACGATGCATGGGATAAAAGAGCACCTGGAAGAGATAGAAAAAAGTGGTGCAGACCTGTATCTTGACGGGAGACGAGTCAGTGCTGCGGAGCTGGCAAGAAGCTGTTGCGTAAATGAAGAAGCGGTTTATATGCCGGATTATGTATTGGATGAGGCCGGCAGACTGACTCAGATACGGTATGACAGGGTACGGCAGATTTAGGAGGGTATC
>JAZNIP010000176.1:0-3784 GCA_045577575.1 Lachnospiraceae bacterium
ACCAATTCCTATAAAGATCTGGTTCCGGAGGACTATATCCGTAAGCAGACGCTTGCGAATGCGGAGAGATATACTACACCGCGCTTAAAGGAACTGGAGGATATGATTCTCAATGCGGAGGACAAGCTGTGCACTCTGGAATACGATGCTTTTTGCCAGATAAGGGAAAACATCGCCGAGCAGATTGAGCGGATTCAGCGAACTGCTAAAGCAATTGCAAGACTGGATGTATATGCGTCCCTGTCCGTTACCGCAGAACGTAATCATTATGTCCGTCCTAAGCTGAACGAAAAGGGAGTCATTGATATTAAGGATGGCAGACATCCGGTAGTAGAGCAAATGATTACCAATGATATGTTTATTGCAAACGATACTTATCTGGACAATAATCATCACTGTATTTCTATTATCACCGGACCAAATATGGCAGGTAAATCCACCTACATGCGTCAGAGTGCATTAATTGTACTTATGGCACAAATCGGCAGTTTTGTGCCTGCCAAAAAAGCGGATATCGGTATTGTGGATCGTATCTTTACACGCGTGGGAGCTTCTGATGATTTGGCAAGCGGACAGAGTACCTTTATGGTGGAAATGAATGAGGTTGCCAATATTTTGAGAAATGCCACTTCAAACAGTCTGCTTATTCTGGACGAAATCGGCAGAGGAACCTCTACTTTTGATGGGCTTTCCATTGCGTGGGCAGTTATTGAGCATATCAGCAATCGAAAGCTGCTTGGTGCAAAGACACTTTTTGCGACGCATTACCATGAACTGACTGAGCTGGAAGGGAAAATGAACAATATTAACAACTACTGCATTGCTGTTAAGGAAAAAGGGGATGATATCGTCTTCCTGCGCAAGATTATTAAAGGCGGCGCGGACAAAAGCTACGGTATACAGGTAGCAAAGCTCGCCGGTGTGCCGGATATGATTATCGGCAGGGCAAAGGAAATCGTAGAACAGCTTTGCGACAATGATATAATCGAAAAGATACAGAGTATTACCGTAAATGTAACGGGAGAAAAGAAAAAGGTTCCCCGATATGACGAGGTAGATTTGACACAAATGTCACTTTTTGATACGGTTACGGATGAGGATGTGGTTAATGAGTTAAAGGAGATTGATATCAGCAATCTGACCCCTCTGGATGCACTTAACACATTATATCGTCTGCAAAACCGATTGAAAAACAGATGGTAATCAGGGATACTGACGAAAAAGGGATGTATTTCTTGCAAATAGAAGGCTGGTGAAGAAATGGAAATTCGAGTTCTGGATGAATGTACAATTGATAAAATAGCTGCAGGAGAGGTGGTAGACAGACCTGCAAGTGTAGTGAAGGAACTGGTAGAAAACGCTATGGATTCCGGTGCGGATGCGATTACCGTAGAAATCAAGGATGGGGGTATTTCCCTGATTCGTGTTACGGATAACGGAAAGGGAATACCAAAAGCGGAGGTTGCCAAAGCCTTTCTTCGTCATGCGACAAGTAAAATTCGCTCCGCAGAGGATTTGCTCAGACTTTCCAGTCTGGGTTTTCGTGGCGAAGCTCTTTCCAGCATTTGTGCGGTGGCACAAGTGGAAATGATTACAAAAACACCGGAGGATTTGACAGGACTACGCTATGCAATTGAAGGAAGTGTAGAAAAAGAGAGCGAGGAAATCGGTGCGCCATCGGGAACAACCGTACTCGTTCGTAATCTGTTCTATAATGTTCCGGCACGAAAGAAATTTTTGAAAACACCACAGTCTGAAGGCGGACACATATCCGACCTTATGGAGCATCTGGCAATGTCACATCCGGATGTCTCCTTTAAGTATGTAATAAACGGACAGGTAAAGTTTCATACTTCGGGCAATGATAATCTGAAGGAAATTGTTTATCGGATTTACGGAAGGGAGATTTCCAATGAACTCATCCCGTTAGAGAAAGAAGAAAACGGCCGAAGGCTTTCCGGCTTTATCGGTACGCCTGTTATCGGAAGGGCAAACCGCAATTTCGAGAATTATTTTATCAATGGCAGATTTATCAAAAGTCCTGTCATTGCTAAGGCTGCGGAGGAGGCATATAAGGCTCACCTGATGCAACATAAATATCCGTTTTTTGTTTTGCATCTGTCATTGGAAGCAGACAGCATGGATGTAAACGTGCATCCGTCTAAAATGGAAGTACGTTTTCATGAATCGGCAGAGGTATCGGATTTCGTATATCGTGCCATCCATGATACGTTATGCGGAAAAGAGATGCTAAAACAGATTACCTTTGAGGAACCGAAAAAAACTGCAGAAGCGGAGGAAAAAAGCAGCCTCCAAAAGGAGCATGTGCCGGAGCCCTTTGAAACAAAAGCAAGAGAAATACGACAGATGTCACCAATGATGAGCACGGAGGACATGACGAAAAGTGTCAAAGCCCCGGTGGTTTCCGAGGAGCCTGTTTATGGACGCCTGCTGGGCAGCCGGATGCATCCCGAGGCACAAAAAGCTACTGAAGCGGAAAGACTTCGCTCTAATGTAATAAAAAAAGAGGAGCATATTTTAGTAGAACGTCCGGTTCAGATGAATTTTTTTGAGGAGAAGCTCATTTCCAAAAATCTGAGGGATGAATATCACATTTTGGGACAGGTATTTGATACTTATTGGATAGTGGGCTTCGGTGATAAGCTGTTTTTTATTGACCAGCATGCAGCTCACGAAAAGGTTAAATACGAAAGGCTTTATAAGCAGATACAGGAGCGGGCGGTTATGACGCAGCAGATGAATCCTCCCGTAATTTTGACGTTGAGCGGAAAAGAAGAAACGATTTACAACGAATATCAGTCCTATTTTGAAAAAATAGGCTTTGAAATAGAGCATTTCGGTGGCAATGAATATGCGGTACGCAGCGTTCCGACCGATTTGTTCGGGCGAAATGCAAAGGAGCTGTTAGAAGAAATTCTGGATGAACTGGCAGACGGACCGCTAAAGGGAGAGCCGGAGGTTATTGCCGGAAAACTGGCTTCCATGTCCTGTAAAGCGGCTGTAAAGGGAAATCATACGATGAGCTTTGCAGAAGCTGAGGCTCTGATTGATGAACTGCTGACATTGGATAATCCGTATCATTGTCCTCATGGCAGACCGACCATTATTACTATGAGCAAATATGAGCTGGAAAAGAAATTCAGCCGAATTGTATAACAGTTTAAATGAAAAATATAGAAAATGCAGGAGATGCTTATGAATCAAAGAGAACCTCTGCTCATCTTGACAGGACCTACTTCGGTAGGAAAGACAAATTTATCCGTTGCACTTGCAAAAAAAGTAAACGGTGAAATTATTTCGGCAGATTCCATGCAGGTCTATCGGCATATGGACATCGGCTCTGCCAAAATAAAACCGGAGGAAATGCAGGGAGTTCCGCATCATATGCTGAATATTTTAGAGCCGACGGAGAGCTTTCATATTGCATTGTTTCAGAAGCTTGCCAAGCAATATATCCGTGAAATCAGACAGAGGGGGCATCTGCCGATTCTGGTAGGCGGTACCGGATTTTACATTCAGTCCGTGTTGTATGATATTGATTTTACACAGGAAGAGGGAGATGGCAGCTATCGGGAAGAGCTGGAAGCGTTAATGCAGGAAAAGGGTGAGGAATATCTCCATGCCATGCTGCGAAAGGTCGATGAAGCATCTGCGATGTCCATACATCCCAATAACCGCAAACGTGTGATACGGGCTTTGGAATATTATCATCTGACCGGACAAAAAATTTCCGAGCACAATGAAGTCGGATCGTAGCCATGTC
>JAZNIP010000177.1:0-5009 GCA_045577575.1 Lachnospiraceae bacterium
GCTGTCCCTCACGCTTACAATACTTCAAATATAGCTGATATGCTTTGTCTCCATTCACAAAAATTCGTTTCACCTTTGACTTATTCAGTACGACACTCATGTCATTGCCAACTACATTTTTAATAGAACTGTCAGATGAACCGACAATATCGCAAGACTCTATGACATCCCATACAGCAATATGATTTTGCAATAAAAACTGTTTCTTTTCTTCTATCGTGACAGGTATGTCACATTCAAAAATTGCTGCCATCACCTTCCAAAAACGATTCTGTGGATGTCCGTAATAAAATTGCTGCTCTCTTGACTTGACCGAAGGAAATGACCCAAGCACCAAGATTTCCGACTGTTCATCAAACAATGGTTCAAAGGTATGTGTTACATGTATATACGTCATCTCATTACCTCCTCAAAACTCATTGATTTGATATATCTGTCCTCAAACTCCGGCTGTTCTGCCAGATTTATCGCCTGACTGATGCGAACAATATGCCGCAGCTTTTCGCTTCGGCTCATATCCTTCACATATTCTCTGCCATATTTTATTGCACCTGCCAGAGAAGTGTTTCCGACCGCCTTGCATCTTCCTCTCAGGGCAACAGGTATGAGTCCAATGCCGACTGCCTTTTCCACGTCCAGATAATATCCGAATCCTCCCGCCAGATATACGTGGGAAACCTTATCCCATGCCTCCGTTTTATCAAGCAAAATGGACACACCGGCACAGATTGCCGCCTTCGCCATTTGCAGTTTCCGAATATCCTGTTGATAAATAACAATTGTTTTTGTATTCCATCCATTTGTAAACCACGGCTCTGCCATCAATCCGGTTGCATCCATAATACCTGCTTTCAGCATATCAAAGGCAATTGCTACAATATCCGTTCCCATCGCCTGTACGCTGATATCTCCCTCAAAGGAAGACCCTGCCGCCGTGGCAGTGCATAATATCCTTTCCCGATTACCGATGGCAATCTCTCCATTTGTTCCCAAATCAATAAATAATGTGTATTCCTCTCTCCAAGCCATGCCACAGGCATAGATTCCTGCGACAACATCAGCCCCCACAAATGCTGAGATGCCGGGCATGAGCACCGCCGGATGACCAAGCAGGTCAAAATCTGTCATTTCAACAGAAAACGGGTGAAAGGGAGCCTCCCCGAGCGACTTTACCGGATAACCCATAAGCAAATGCCCCATTGTTGTATTGCCGGCAATCATTACCTTTTCCGGCTTCCCATACTTCTGCATCTGCTCAAAGCCATGTTCTAATTCCGTCAGTAAAGCGGTCTGAAGCTGTAATCCACTTTCATTTACTGCATGCTCGATTCGTGTCATCACATCCGTCCCCCAGCGACGCTGAGGGTTTAAAAAAGCATGTGTATATAAAATATCACCCGTTATGTAATCAACAAGCTGCATAACCACCGTAGTCGTTCCCAAATCAATGACACCTATTAGGATATTTCCCTCTCCTACTGTCCGCTTTTTGTTGAAATCTCCTCTTCCGTCTTGTACTTCTTCCGTCCAGGTAACGATTGGAACAGTCTTTTCATCCTTCACAAAGCGGATCTCTACTTCACAATGATCTATGGGCTTTGCCGTACAGGCAAGACGCCATCCCTCTCTGAGCTCTTCGGGCGAAAAAAAAGCCCTGTCCGCAAACGAAGGCAGTGACGCTGCTGACAAAAAACGCACCCTGCATTTTCCGCAAGCTCCTCTGCCTCCACATAAGCCCAGCTCTCCAGATACAGTTTTTTCAAAAGAGTCTGCCTTCTGTATTTGCTCCATCAGGCTTCCCTCTCCTTTTCGAAAATACAGTATATTACACAAACTGATTTTTCTCCCTGTCATAATGATAATCAATACGGCTCAGTTTTTCCGTCAGCTCCTCCTGTGATATATCCAAATCCTCACAGAGCTTCTCCAAGTCAGAATAATAATCTCTCAGCTTTAAATTCACAAAGCTGAGCAGCATAACCGGATCATTCGGTATCATCTTACTGCTCCTTTCTCATCGCACTGATACAGTGCCTGCCATTACTAAGATAACATATTTTAAAGGTTTGTTACAATAGTGGCTTGACTTCTTTCCGATTGCTGTGTATAGTATTTTTGACAAATACATAGCTTACACGCTAGGGGCGCTTTTGCTGAGATGAAACAGTGTATTCTGTTTCGGTCCCTCATAACTTGAACCGGATAATGCCGGCGTAAGGAAGCGGGTCATATGATCTATTATCAGCAGGCCCTCTTTTGTTGTAACACAAAGGAGGATTTTTTATGTTTTACAATGTCGTAACAAATGACTGGGGCGAAGTCACCTACGTCCCCACAACTCTCGGAAATGCTTTATTGGGTGTTTTGATTCTTTTATTGCTTTTGGGGGCAGCCCTTTTTGCGAAAAAACACACAAGCAGGCTTTCTCTCAAGCAGCTTGTTTTCTGTGCCGCTGCAATTGCTCTCGGAACGGTTCTTTCCTACATCAAGCTGTTTCATTTCCCCACAGGCGGTTCCATCACTTTACTTTCCATGCTCATGATATGTCTTCCCGGCTATTGGTTCGGGCTCGGCGCCGGTCTGATGGCAGGTCTTGCGCACGGAGTTTTGCAGATACTTATCGATCCTTATATCCTGTTTCCTGCTCAGCTTATCGTGGATTACCTGTTGGCATTTGGTGCCCTCGGACTTTCCGGACTATTTCATCAAAAAAAGAACGGACTCATAAAAGGCTATATCACAGGAATTCTCGGCAGATATTTCTTTACAGTTATCTCCGGTTGGATTTTTTTCGGCACCTACGCATGGGAAGGCTGGGGTGCTTTATCCTACTCACTCGTATACAATGGAATTTATATATTTTCCGAAGCTGCCATCACCATCATCCTGCTTTTGCTGCCACCGGTCAAAAATGCATTGGCCCGCACGAAAAAATTGGCTGTCTGACTTGATATTTTTTGTTTCCCGACGCTTATTGAACCGACATTTCCCGCTTCATTTTTAAAAATGTCACTCCAAAAATCGTCAGGAAAATGACACAGTTTACAGGTGTACCGATTGCTTCCCCTATCACCGCATGATAGGTACAGGAAAATACAACCACATTTGCCACACTATGCACCAGCAATGGGGATAAAAAGCTCTCGGTCACCTCGTAGCTGTACACAATCAGCAGACCCAGCAATATTCCATACAATGCCTGTACCGGATTTCCGTGATACATACCAAACATCAGTGATGAGGCAACCATTGCTGTCTTTACCGAAAAAAACTGCTTCATGCGGTTATAGATAAGTCCGCGAAACAGCAGTTCTTCTGCCAACGGTGAAATCACTCCATAAAATACAATTCCGAAAAGAAACGGTATCTCATACTGTATCTGAGCGGTTTGCTGATAGGATGCAGAGCGTTCTGTCAAATGCAAAAGAAAAAATAATATATTAACTCCCAAAGCTCCTGTTCCTGCCAGTATTCCGAGTCTTAAAAAAGGAATTTTTCTGTTTTTATTCCCAATCAGACCTTTTGATCTGTCAGCTTTCTGTTCTTTCCTATATATCGGTATTAAAAAACCTGCCCCACCAAGCATGGAACAGGCCGTTGTCACATTTGTTACCAATCCCTCATTTTGGTATATCCATATATTTGCATTCTCTGTCAACCCTGACACGATCACGCAAATAAGCGTAAGGAGAAAATTACAAGCGTAATATGCAATAAAATATATTAAAACACAATTTAATATATCGAGTGTTTTTGCAAATGAAGAACTCGATTTTTTATCTTCCGTACCCTTTGCTTTATCCGGTCTGATATTCTGTAACAGAAATTGTTCCAGTTGCTTTACCGTCTTTGCAATATAATCTGCTCCGGCTGCTTCCAGCTCTCCTTTGCCCGCATAACCGTAAGCAACCCCAACAGCTGTCAATCCGTACTCCTTCGCACCCTGAATATCAAACCTTCTGTCCCCAACCATAGCGCACGTTATTTTATCTGTTTTTTCTCCCAATCGGTTAAGAGCTTCTTCAACAACCTCTTCCTTTTTTCCCCGTGTGCCATCCAAATTACTGCCTACCACCACATCAAAGTACTGTGATAATTCAAAATGCTCCAGTATTCGATTCACAAACAGCTCCGGCTTGCTGGAAGCTACTGCCAGCTTCATGCCGGCAGCCTTTAGTTTTTCCAGCATTTGCGGAATTCCCGTATATACTTTATTTTCAAAAATCCCGATTGGTGCAAAACGCTTGCGGTAATCCTCTATCGCAGTAAGTGCCTGCTCCGATGTCATGCCGTACAGATCCATAAAGCTGTCCTTTAGCGGCGGTCCGATAAACGGCTCCAACTTATCCAAATCAGGTTCTTTAATTCCCTGTTGATACAACGCAAACTGTACACTTTTTGTAATTCCTTCCTTTGGGTCCGTTAGTGTTCCGTCCAAATCAAACAACACACACCGAAACATATTAAATCCTCACTTAATTTTTATCTTTTCCTGTTATTTCTTTTCCGCAATCAACCGTTCACCCTGCACGTCAATCTGTATCGTATCACCGCATCCTACTGCATCGGAAAGAATCAGTCTGGCTGATAAGGTTTCCACATGCTTTTGAATAAATCGTTTCAGCGGTCTCGCTCCGTATATCGGATCATACGCATTTTCGATAATAAACTGCTGTGCCTGCGGGGTCAGAACCACCGTCAGCTCGCGGTCTGCCAGCCTCCTGTTTAAATCAGCAACAATTAAATAAATGATACCACCAATATGCTCCTTTGTCAGCGGTTTAAATAAAATCGTTTCATCCAGCCGGTTCAAAAACTCCGGTCTAAACGAGCTCTGCAGTTCAGCCATCACCTGTGCCTCTGCCTCCGGTCTGATTTCTCCGTTTTCATCAATCCCCTCAAGCAGATACGGGGCACCGATATTGGATGTCATAATGAGAATGGTATTTTTAAAGTCAACCGTCCGTCCCTGAGAATCCGTAATACGTCCGTCATCCAACACCTGCAGC
>JAZNIP010000178.1:0-5697 GCA_045577575.1 Lachnospiraceae bacterium
GGTATCCACAAACTGCGCTTCTTTTCGACCTTTGGCAACAAAACATCTGCTTTTCTCTTAATTTCGTACCCTAAAAAGAAGTACCAGAAATACTGGCTCACCATATTAAAGAGCAGGAAATCCGTCATATAAGGCTTTGCCATAAATAGCAACACAGCCAAAAACTCCCCTGCTTTTTTCTGACCTGCGCTTCCCTTCAACAGCCTTTCAAATATCGGAAAGACCATAGCAATCACAAACAACGTCCAAAGAAACCAGTCACTTCCTCCGTAAAAAAGGAAATCAAGCAACGCCTCCTTCGGGTTCATCAGCTCATTCACGAGCGGATTGGGAATTGTGCGCGGCAAAATATCCAACATAGAAAACACAATATGCGGTACCAGAATGCGCATACATTTTTTCTTTGTATATTCTCTATAATTACCCTGATACGAATAACAAAATCCGGACACCAGAAAAAACAATGGCATCTGCACCACCCATAAAAAGGTATGTAATGTCTGACACCACTGTATCTCATGCAGATTAATCGGAAAAACAATAACGGAATGATACAACAGTACCATCAAAATTGCCATTCCGCGTAAAATATCCAGTTCCTTCCATCGTTTTTTTTCGGTCACAGAAACTACCTCGCTGAATCAGTTTATTCTATCATACTCCCCTTTTTATTACAACTTTATTACAGTTTTTTCCTTGATTGACACCTACTGTAAAATATAAGATAATGTTATAATAATTAAGAAAAAATGCAAAAGGACGGTTTAAAATATGAAAAAAAACCAAAAGCTGTTTTCATTTTATCCATATTTGATAATAGCTCTTGTTCTTCTATTATGTCTTCTTGTATGTCCCATGAAGCTTATCGGGCATACTACTTATCAAAGCTCTTCTCTGGAAACGGGTCTGTTTGCTAATCTGGAACTCACAGACGGTTCCATTGTTATAAGCGAATTCACTCCATCTCACAGACAATTGGACAGTATTTCTTTTCGCTTTTTGAGCAGCGGAAAAGCACCGGAAGGCACTGTCACCTTGGAACTATATAACAAAATGCAGAAAAAAATTTATGATATTACGTTAGAGTCCGGCGACATTATGAATTACCGTTGGATTGATTTTCCTATTGATATGGAGCTGGAAACCGACGAAATATACGCATGGCAGCTTCGCGCCTATGATTATGACGAAGAGGACTCCTCCCTTTTCCTTTATTCGGGAGGGACAGCTACCGG
Source organism: Lachnospiraceae bacterium (assembly GCA_045577575.1). Classification (GTDB taxonomy): domain Bacteria; phylum Bacillota; class Clostridia; order Lachnospirales; family Lachnospiraceae; genus VSOB01. Next base: position 1,236 of record JAZNIP010000178.1, read on the forward strand.
TCCTGACGAATCCGGTAAGCTTTATTACAACGGAGAAGCAGAAAAGGAGCTTACCCCTGCTGTTATTTTCTCTTATACCGACCGTGTCGATACCGGGCATGCCATGCCATATTACATTGTCTTTTTCCTGTTCGGTCTGCTGCTTTTTACTGCATGCCGTAAATTCGAAAAAACAAGTGAGGACGTACAGATATGATATTAAAAATTTTCAAAAGATATATCCCCTATTTGGTATTTCTTCTGACAGCGATTTTTTTTCTGCTGCTGAGCGACGAAAGCCGTACTCCCATCACCATTGATGCCTGTGACATGATCCGCGATGCCGGCTACGAAGACGGGACAGCCATCGGACTGACTCCTGACAGCCAGCATTCCGGCACCATGCTGAAAAGTGACAGCTACCTGTTAAATCCGGGTATCTATACACTCGGCATTGCTTACAGTACAAACGGGGAAGAAAACGAATTAATTGTATATGACAACGGCAAAGAAGCCGGCTCCTATAAACTGAATCCGGATACCACCTACAAGGAATTCACCTTTGAACTGGAGCAATCCTCTCCTGATTTCCAGTTTGAAATTTCCTATGACGGTGAAAGCAATCTGTTGGTTCAAAGTGCTACCCTGATTCCGGCAGACAGATTTTACACAGACACTACTTTTTTGATAATACTTGTGGTGCTGCTTACCATTTGCTTTGGTTTCTGGCGGCATACCACATTTCACAAAAAAGCTGACGGCATGCCACGTACAGCACCGCAACAAAATCTGAGCAGGCACTATACTACTCTTGCACTGCTCGGTATCGGTCTGTTTGCCTCTCTGCCTTATTTAAATACAGGCTTGAGCTGGGCGATTGACCTTTGCTATCATCTGGTTCGTATTGAAGGTATTAAGGACGGCTTGCTTGCCGGTCAGTTTCCGGTCGTTATCTATCCGGAAGCTCTGCACGGGAACGGATACCTCAACTGCATGTATCCGAATCTGTTTTTATACCTTCCTGCTTATCTGCGGATGCAGGGTGTATCAATGGCAGACAGCTTTAAATTTTTGATTATTATTTTTAATTTTGCTACGGCATTTTTAACCTATCACTGTACAAAAACGATAGGCGGTTCAAGAAAAGCTGCGATTCTGGCTTCTCTGCTGTATACCTGCTGCCCATATCGTTTTACAAACATTTATGCCCGCGGTGCTGTCGGTGAGTTTCTCGCCATGACATTTTTCCCGTTGGTATTTGCCGGACTGTATCACATTTTTATCGGAGATCGGGACAAATGGGGTTATCTCGTCCTCGGTATGACCGGACTTTTACAAAGTCATATTCTGAGCGTTACGTTGGGCGGTGTTTTTTGTGCCATCTTTGCCCTTCTCTATTTAAAAGAACTGTTTATGGAAAAACGAATTTCGGAGCTGCTTAAAGCCGCATCGGTAAGTCTGCTTCTAAATGCCGGCTTCCTCGTTCCGTTCCTTGATTTCTATCAAAACGGAAATCTCTGGATGGATGCACTGGATTTGGGCTCCTATCAGGAATATACCCTAAATCTTTCAGGTCTTTTCGGATTTCAGTCAACCGGAGATTATTATGTACTGACACTCGGCATACCTCTCGCCGTCTGTGCCATGATTGCTCTTGCCTATGTACTGCTTGAGCGAAAAGCACATACGCAGGATGATTATGTACAATATTGGTTTATACTGGGTAGCGTCCTTACTTTTATGATGCTCAACTTCTTCCCGGGATGGGAAATGATGTCTATTCCGGCCTTGGATATTGTTTTGAGCAAAGTACAATTTGCCTGGCGTCTGCTCGGTCCGGTCAGTCTGATATTTGCCATCTGCGGCAGCATCTGCCTGTTCCGCTCCAAAATGCTCTCCCGCTACAGACGTATACTGTTTGTTCTTTTAATCTGTATATGCATGCTGACCTCACCACGCTTTATCAGCGAGGATTTTGCATATTCCTCAAGCCGGGAATATACCTACGGACATGTCAGCAAGATTGTAGGCATTCCAAAAGGGAAAAATACGGTCGTCTATCCTTTTGAATGGCGTCCTAAGCATACAGTGGATAAAGAAATTCTGGTCGAGCCTGTTCTTTCCGATGAAAACCAAATTCATATACAAGATTTGGAGCGAAGCGGTACTACCTCAGAGCTGCAGTATACCTGCCTTTCCGCTGACCAGTACATTGAAATTCCTGTTATTTACTATAAAGGATATACCGCAACGGACGAAAACGGAAATGAAATTTCTCTTGAAAAAGGCTTTAACAGCCGCATCCGTATTCCGCTTAAAGGCGATGGCACGTTGCATACTGTTATAGTAGAGTACCGTGCCCCTGTCTCTTACACCATTGCCGCCTGGGTATCCTTAATTACCGGGCTACTGCTGCTTATGTGCTATAGTATCTCTCATTTAGCAAAAACGAGCCTGATTATCAGAAAGGGAAAAGAAAACGATGTTAGACAAGATTGCAGTTCTGATTCCGTGTTATAACGAATCACAAACCATTGAAAAAGTAGTGACCGATGCAAAAAACGCATTGCCGGAAGCAGTTATCTATGTATACGATAACAATTCTACGGATGGTACCGCCGATATTGCTGCTGCAGCAGGCGCAGTCGTACGTCACGAATATCAGCAGGGAAAAGGAAACGTTATTCGCAGAATGTTTCGTGAAATTGATGCCGAATGCTACATTTTAATTGATGGTGATGACACCTATCCATTGGAGCATGCCCGCGAAATGACCGATAAGGTTTTGCTGCATCACACAGACATGGTCGTTGGTGACAGACTTTCCTCTACTTATTTTTCCGAAAACAAGCGACCGTTTCATAATGTCGGGAACAGCTTTGTCCGGGGAAGCATTAACCGTTTATTTCACTCCGATATTAAGGATATTATGACCGGTTACCGGGCATTCAGTTACTCCTTTGTAAAAACCTTTCCCGTCCTTTCACAGGGCTTTGAAATTGAAACCGAAATGACCATTCATGCAGTCTATAACCACATGCAGATTGAAAATGTGGTTGTAGACTACCGTGACAGACCTCAGGGAAGTGTTTCAAAACTCAATACCTATTCCGACGGCTTTAAGGTTATCAAAATGATTTTACGCTTATTTAAAACCTATAAGCCTCTGGCCTTCTTCTCATGGATTGCCGCTTTTCTGATGCTCCTTGCCACAGGCTTTTTTATACCCGTATTCATCCGCTTTTTGGAAACACATCTGGTACTTCAGATACCGACCCTTGTTGTGTGCGGTTTCGTCACGCTTGCTGCCATTCAGGCCTTCTTTGCCGGATTGATTCTAAGCAATATGAGCGAAAATAACCGTCGGGATTTTGAATATCAGCTACACCGTACAGAAGATAGCTACAAACAATTAAAAGAAGCCATGCATAAAGAAAACGTGGAATAGCCGGGTGCTGTTCCACGTTTTCTTATCCTATCTCTTTACAAACGTTGCTTTTACGGATGTTCCTCCCGGCTGTAGCATTACAGAAAGCTCTGTATCTGTCGTTCTGACATCTCCGCTCCACCCTGTAAATTCATATCCCTGATTGGCAACAGCAGTCACGGTAACCGGATAGTCGGTAAAATATCTGCCACTCCACGCATTTCCAACAAAGGAAGGTGTCACATGATGATTTATGACAACAGTTCCTCCCTCCGTCTCTTCTATTTCAATGTTTAGCTCTTCCAATGTACCCTGCAATCCAAATTCCGACTTCACATAAGGCATAACAAAATCATAACGGCTTTCAAGAAAAGCACGTAAATCCATCGCCTCTTTCTCATAATCCTCAACCGTACGGTTAACCCCGTAAAATCGCTCCAAGTCACGTATCATTGGTTCACGCATCTGATCATATAACCTGAAATACTCAGATATGAGCGTTTCATCCGAAAAACATGTATTGGTCAAATCACAAAAATTTAATACAAACTCTTTACGGAACTCCGAATTTTTCATCAAATTATCAAATAACGGGCTCTCCTCCCTCACATACGCAATGGTATTAGCATCTGCTAAGAACTCTGACAGACAGCTGGAGGACCAATTCAAATCATAAATCATCCATCGCCATTTGCCGTCCTGATAGTTCTCATCCGTTTTGCTTTTCGTTTTCCAGGTAGCCTCATTCAAATCCGGCCAATCCTCACACCTGGCAATATATATCTGTGTCCCATAGTAATCAAGAAAGCTCTGCAAATCCATTTCTTCCTGTATCACCAGATAGTCCTTCTGCTCAGAAAAATCAAGTTCCTCTGCAAGCTGTTTAAAATGCTCCCATTCTTTAAAATCTCCTTCCTTTCCACACTCCAAATAGCCCCCTTTAATCATAATGACATCTTCTTTGGGTACATCAAAATGCTCCTCTATATAGTCTCCGCCATACCTTTCCATCAGATGGTAAATACCCCAAAATTCACCATCCAAAAATGCATAGCA
>JAZNIP010000179.1:0-8707 GCA_045577575.1 Lachnospiraceae bacterium
CACTTACTGCATCAAAAGAAATTATGGTGATATCACCGCCTACTCCGGTTGTCATTCCCGCCTCTTCAATAGCTTCTATCGCGCCAAATGCCATATCATCATTCTGAGCCACCACTACGTCAATATCCTCATATTTTTTCAAAAGCTGCTGCATGGCCTCTTTTCCCTTTGCCGTAGTAAAATCTCCGGTCTGTTTATCCAGAATATGCCAATTGCTATATCGGAGTGCGATGGAATCAAAGCCTCTTGTCCGCCCCCGTTCTGCAGACGAGCCTAATGTTCCCTGCAACACCACAATATTCACGTCATCATACAATGCATTTCTGGATTTTAATTCTCCTTCTAACCATCTGGCAGCATTTTCGCCCTCTTTATAAGCGTCCGTTCCAATCCATGTCGTATAAAGGGCTTCGTCTGCATCTACCCGTCTGTCCATCAAAATCACAGGAATGCCTGCTTCCTTAGCCTCTTCCAATACGGTTTCCCAGCCGCTTTCCGTAACCGGCGAAAATACAATATAATCCACGCGTTGGGAAATAAAGCTGCGAATTGCTTTGATTTGATTTTCCTGTTTCTGTCGTGCATTATTAAAAATGAGAAAATAACCATTTTCCTTTGTTAACGCATTTTGAAGCGAACGGGTATTGGCTGTTCTCCACACCGACTCACTTCCAAGCTGGGAAAAGCCCACCACTATCATTTCCCCATCCTGATTTATGTACGTGTATTGATCCGATTCCCCGGCGTCCTCCGGAAGCACCGGCGTAAAGATTCCGCATCCGGTTTGGCAAAGAATAAGTAACGCCGCCACAAATGCCGCTATTATTCTGTTCTTACTCTTCATTTTCCTCTGCCTCTTTCTCATTTGACGATTTCATATACTCCATCGGTATCGTAATGCTCACGCGTGTTCCTTCATTTTTCACGGAATCAATCCGCATTCCGTACTGCATACCAAAATTCATACGGATACGTTCATTGACATTGGCAAGTCCAAATCCCTTTTCCGTTTCCTGACATGGTCTCATTATCTCCCTGCGCAGCTTCTCAAGCTCCTCAGCCTCCATACCGACACCGTTGTCCTCTACCATAAAGCGTATCAGATTTCCTTCTCTTTTTCCGATAATCGAAACCCTGCCCTTTGCACGCTTATATTTGATTCCGTGATAGAGTGCGTTTTCCACAAGCGGCTGCAGAGTCAGCTTTAAAATTCGGAATGGATAGAGCTCCGGGTCAATATGAATGTCATATTCCAAAATGTCCCGATAACGCACCTGCTGAATCTCCAGATAACTGCGAATGTGCATCTCTTCCTCCCGGATAGTAATAAATTCCTTTCCTTTACTGAGTACAAGGCGGAAAAATTCTGAAAAGGATACTACCATGTTAACCGCCTTGTCCGGGTCATTTCCCTCTATCAGCCATACAATCGTATCCAATGTATTGTATAAAAAATGGGGATTTATCTGCTCCTGCAACAGCCGCAGCTCTGCATGCCTCATTTTTCGCTCATCCTCTTTAATCTGATTCACCATAATATGTAGTTTTTCTGCCATATCATCGACACTGTCGGAAAGCACACGAATTTCATCCTGCGTATCAATTCGCGCCTTTACGGTAAATTCACCTCTCGCAATCCGCTCCGTCACCTGACACAATCTTTGCAGCGGATTGGTAATGCTTTTCAATACGACAGAGGACGTAATCACCACAATGCACATTACGCCAACAACAAGACCGATACATAGCATAATAAAGGAGGTAATCTGCTCATTTAACTGCTGTGTCAGGCTTTCAATACTTTTTGTCTGATAATAGATGTAATACTGAATGTCATCCTGAATCAGCTCTGTCAAAATATAGACATTATTATCCAACATTTCCATATTTTCATCGTATCTTCCGCCCGTTTCCAAATTTAAACGCACATCGTCAATTCGATCCTCCAGAGTATCCAGATTGCGAAAAAGACTTTGCAGCCATGCACGACTTTCCTTATCGGTTGTAATCGACAACAGTCTTGTAAAGTCCGTCCGCAGCTCATCAATCAGTATATATGGATCCTTTAGTGTATCATCCTCCTGAATATTATCAAAGGATACATAGCCGATTGCCAGTTTATAGATACTCTCATCCAATTCCTCTTTAAAATCCAGATTATAATTATTGGCAACCGTCATATTACTGACAACACTGTCATAAATGTCTCTGTAATTGCTCAAAGCTGCAATCATATATACCGCAACTCCCAACAACGGTACAATTGCCAGCAAAAGCAGGATAATCATTTTTGTTCGTATGGGATATTTTATTTTGTCATTTCTTGGACGTTCTGCCATCTTCTGTTCTCCCTGATTCTCTGTCTTTTTACATTGTCCAACAAAATTTCGTTTCCGTCAATGTGCTATCCTTATTTCTTTTTTCATATATATTTCCAAAAAGTCGAAAGCATCCGCATATGAAACAATTATTGAAAAAATTTCACCTTCCCGTTCCTGTCACAGCATTTTTACTCCTGCTTCTTTTCCTGTTTTTTTCTACTTCCGTAATTCAATCTTTTCGTTTTCAACATTTTACCAAAACTCTTTTTCGGGAGGAAATGAAAAATGATACTCTGAGCATGCACTATACACTTGCTAATCCCGAACCCTATGGCATTCCTTTTGACCACGTATCGCTCCTCCCCTACTCAAAAGAGAACGAAGCACTAAGGTATCAGCAGATGGATGAGCATATCAAAGCCATCTCCTCTCTCCAGCCGTTTCTCTGGGATAAGGATTCCAAGCTTCTGCTACAGCTTTTAAAGCAACAGCTTTCTTCCGGCAAAGAGGACGCAAAATTTCCTTATTACGCAGAGCCTCTTTCTCCCGGTTCCGGCATTCCTGCCAACCTGCCAATTTTATTGGCAGAATACACCTTTCGCAATGAGCAGGATGTCATTAACTATCTGACATTACTGTCACAAATTCCGAATTATCTGACCGGTATTGCCGACTATGAAAAAGAAAAAGCAAAAGCAGGTCTTTTTATGTCCGATACCTCTGCTAATATCATCATCCGACAATGCTATGAAATCATGGATTCCCAAAAGCTCCTGCAGGATACACATTTTCTCAACACAACCTTCTCAGAGCGCGTGAAGACTCTCGTAGACAAGAAACTTCTGACCGCAGAAAAAGCATCCTCCTACGAACAGCAGAATCACATCCTTCTCTTAGAACAGATTATGCCTGCCTATGAAGCACTGGGCGATGAAATTCTGGCATTAAAGGGCAGCGGAAGCAATCCGGACGGTCTTTCTCATCTGCCGGACGGAAAGGCTTATTACTCTTTTCTTTTTCAAGAGACAACCGGTTGTCATCGCTCCATTACCGACCTGAAAAAGCTTCTTGCCCTACAAATGAAAAAAGATACCGAAGAGCTTTCCCGCCTTTTAAAGAAATCTCCGTCACTGCTGACGGCACCGTTGGAAACGCAATTTCCCAAAATGAGCTCCGAGGACTATCTTGCTGATTTGCAGCTCCGAATGAAAGAGGATTTTCCGGCATTTCCCTGCTCTGATACCATTCCCTCGCATACGGTAAAAAAGGTTTCCAAGAGCCTGGAGGATTATTGCAGCCCCGCATTCTATCTGACACCACCCATTGACGACATTACCGAAAATTCTATTTATATCAACGAAAAGGATAATCCGGATGCACTGGAACTCTATACCACTCTGGCACACGAAGGATATCCGGGACACCTTTATCAAACCGTTTATTATCAGCTCTACCAACAGCAGGAAAAAATTTCTCCTGCACGCAATCTGCTCCATTACGGTGGCTACTCAGAGGGTTGGGCACTTTATGTGGAAATGCTTTCTTACGATTATGCTAAGGAGCTTTTGAAAGAGAACGGGGCTTCTGAAAATACCCTGCTGTTTGCAGATGCCATACGTCTGAATCGCAGCATTCAGCTATGCCTCTATTCATTTCTTGACATCAGCATCCATTATGATGGTGCCACCTTAGAAACCGTGTCGGAATATCTGCATGATTTCGGTATCACGGAGCCGTCTGTTGCAAGAGATATTTACGAATACATTGTTCAGGAGCCTGCTAACTATCCGAAATATTATGTGGGATATCTGGAACTTCTTATGCTTAAAAATGAGGCAAAGCAGCTATGGAAAAACGACTACAGCGACTTACGTTTTCACAAGCTTATTCTGGAAACCGGTCCTTGTCCGTTTGCCGTTTTAAGAGAACAGCTTAAATAAGATCTATGAATTGAAAAGACACGGATTTGTCGGTTTACGTCAAATCCGTGTCATTTTTGCATATCCTTAAAGTATTGATTCAAATTCGACAATACTTTTTGCAGCAATATCTTTTCCTGCTCATCTAATTGTGCAACAATTCCATTTACCATCTCTTCATGGAATTTCCGATGCTTTACATAAATCTGCTTCCCCTTTTCTGTCAGGGAAATGAGTACCACTCGTCTGTCCTCTTCACTTCGTACCCGTTCCACAAAGCCTTTTTTTACAAGGCTGTTGACGGAAATTGTTAATGTACCGGTTGTAACAGAAAGCGATTTGGCAACCGAGGTCATATTTTTCGGCTTTCCCATTCCAATCGCCTCTATCACATGCATATCATTCGTAGTTGCCTTTTGATATGCGTCCGTGCGAATCACCTGCTCTTCAATTGCCGTAATATTTTTAAATACCTTGACGAATACCTCGTTCAAAGCTGCATTGATATCCACGTCGCTTCTGTTTCCTTTCAAATTTTTCTTTAGTATAACATTCTACCTCTCTTTATTGCAAGCAGACGTTTCTTCCTCCATCATCTGCTCCAAATATCCTCTGTCCCATAACAAAATTTTCAACTTTTTGGCAGCCTCTACCGCAGGTGCAGTAAAATACTGATTCGTTAAAACAGCCCCCACCATTCGGTCATAATAGTCTCTGCCCGCATAGGCCTCCTGAACTGCTTTTACTCCAACCGGTGATGTGTACCGTTTACACTGAATAGCATAGGTTACACCCTCTTTTTCTGCCAAAATATCCACACCGTAATCTCCGCTGCATTTGGTTACTTCCACCTCTTCAAAGCCTCGGTTTTCTAAAAGTCTTGCACAAAAAACCTCAAAGTCGCGCCCTTCCATATCATCCGGCAAAAGCGGCTTTTGTCTTTTATGTAACAAAAGGTAATGAAGCATCCCCCACACAACCAATATAACAGATACTGCTATCAGTCCCGCTTTTATCATCTCCACAGCGTATCCTCCTTCGTTCTTTGAAATATTTTATCCGCATATTCCCGCTGCAATAACTGCACTTGCTGCAATCCCCATCAGAGTACAGAACAGAGCTCCGGGCAGAGTAAAACCTGTTTTTGATACCTTAGCCGCCATAAAATATACTGACATCGTATAAAATACAGTCTCCGTACAACTCATCATAATCGATGTTAGCATTCCGATATAAGAATCCGTTCCGAATTCTTTAAAAATATCAAGCACTAATCCGGTAGCCGCCGATGAAGAAAACATTTTGATAACCGTTACCGGAATCAGCTCTGACGGATATCCCGTCAATGCAGAAAACCAGCCTGTCATCGCCTCTAAGCTCTCCAGAAAGCCGGAAGCACGCAAAATTCCTACCGCCACCATCAAACCTATCAGTGTCGGCATAATCTGTATTACTACGCGGATTCCGTCTTTTGCACCTTTGATAAAGCTTTCGTAAATATTCGTTTTTGTCAACAGCCCTTCGGCCACAATGTAAAAAATGACAATCGGAATAATAATATCCGATAAGTTTGATAAAACTGAAAGCATAAAATTTCCGGGCAGTTTTTATTACATATATATGCAACCCTGCCCGGAAATAGAAAATCATATTTTATTTGGCTTTCGCCCACACTCACTTGTATTATTTAATGGACATATCATCCCAACCGTCATCCGGAACAAGTGTAACATAGGTTTTACCTGTGTTGATTTCGATTTCTTTACCCTCTGAATCGAAGTAGCGTGTCGGCTCTGTATCGCTTGTCTTACCCCAGATAACCGGAATTGCTTTTCCGTTTGTAATATAATAACCGTCACGATTTCCATCGATACAGTTGTAAATCAGATAACCGTTCTCATCATACTGATGGAATGTACAATTCTGAATCAAAACATTCTTGAAGGATAATACCTTATTGTCATTTCCTGCATCTACATGAGCCTCTCCATACTCATAGTAATCATATGTCTGAGTTTCTTCATTGTATTTCAAAGTAGATTTGTTATGTTTAAACGGAAGTACAATTTCTGTTGCATCAATTGCATCCTCTACATCCTCAAAGGTTACTTCTTCTTCAGCGAAAGTATAGTGAGGTCCCGGATAGTACTCATTGTATTCTTTGGAATATTTGGAGTTGTCAAATTTCTTTTCCAAATCGCCTGTGCAGATATACTCGGTAAACTCTCTTGCCTTACCATTATCAACACGGGCAAATCCGCCACTGAAGTTTGCGGAATAATCATTTGCAAGATACGGGTCGATATAGAAAGGACCACCATCATGGCAAAGAACTGCATTCCACTCAGCAGCAAGCAGGATATTTGTCGGTCTTGTGCTTCGGATGCTTCCGAACTGCTCAATCTTTTCCCAATCCTTTACAACAGCCATCAAACGTGTGATTCTGTCGTTTGCCGTACTGTTCATAATTTCATATACAACATCTGCATCTGTCAAACCGTAATGCGGTAATGCTGTTTTTTCATTATCTACCATGACTGCGATCGGTCTCTGATCCTTCAGGCTTTCATCAATCCACTCATTTGTAAGCTCACTCTGATACATACCATCATGATTTTCTTCTTCGGCTTCTTCCGTTTCTTCTTCTGTCTCTTCTTCTACTTCAACGGTCTCCTCTTTAATATCCTCTAACATAGAAGAGCTTTCCTTTGTCTCCTCTTCTTTTTTGCCACATCCGCCAAGAAGCATTGCTGCTACCAAAGCAGACATGAAAAATAAAACTGCTTTTCTTTTCATTTGTTCACCAAATTCCTTTCAAATTACTTTTTCAGGTATTCTCCCTTACTTATAATACTACATTATCGCTTCAAGTCCAACTGGTTTTTATTACAAATTTATTAAGTTTTTCTTATCTCCCTCTCTGTCAGGGCAGGTAATTCATCAAATATTGCCGCCTCTTTTTTTCTCCTGTTTTCATCAAAAATATCATATTCTCTCATTGCCAATGTATCCGCAAATCTTTTTGTTACATTTCCTGCATTTTCAAGTATATCTCTTCCCGTAAATTGCAAAAATGCATTTAGTTTTTCCTCCCAATCGTTCATATACATTGGAATATGTCGCTTGGCTTGATCTTCTGCATAGTCTAAATACATGGTAACAATTCTATTTAAGCTGGAAATTTCATCCTGATTTAAATAATTCTTAGCTATAGTCACATCAGCTTTTCGAACTTTTGCCCCTTTAAAAGAGGTCAATCCCATATTATCTTTTGAAGCATCTGCCCGTTCTGCAATTAATTCTGCTGCAGTATGTCCGTGCACGGAATAATGTAATTTGTTTTGAACCGTTTTAAAGAAAATATCTGCCTGCTTACTCTTTTGATCATAATCGATGGATGTTGCAAAAATATCTCTTATTTTCAAATAAACCCTTTTTTCAGAAGCTCTGATATCACGAATTCTTTCTAATAATTCATCAAAATAATCTTCTCCAAATTCTTTCGGGTTTTTCAGGCGTTCATCATTCAATACAAACCCCTTTTTCATATATTCTACCAAAACAGAAGATGCCCAATTCCGAAAATGTATTCCTATATTGTTCCTAACGCGATACCCTATTGCCAGAATCATTTGCAAATTATACACTTTTACTTCTCGTTGTACCTGCCTAATTCCTTCATTTTGAACTTGTAAGCAATTCTTACAAGTTACCTTCTCATCTAATTCCTCGTCTTTATATATATTTTTTATGTGAAGTGTAATATTCTGTGATGACGTCTGATATAATTTTGCTATGCTTTTTTGTGTCATCCAAACACTGTCTCCTCCAAAATATACATCAACTTTTGTATCCCCTTTTTCATTTTGATATATTAAAATATCCCCATTCAAATTTACCATATTGGTATTCCCTCACAATAGTTATAAACGATGAATAATTAATTTATTTGATTAAAATTTATAATACAACTCTACACTAACCAACTTATTATTTATAATTCTTTCTATTATATCCTTGTCTTCATGAACGATACAGCCTTCTATCAGCTTATCACTTGCTCCTGTTATTTGCTTTATTATCGAATCATTCAATCCCGCTTTCAGAAGTTGACTAATTCCATATTTGGCAATACTGGTAACACTTGTACTTTCAATCAGAGTTGCCAGCCAATCTGAAATACCTGATGCAGACGTAATTTCTCCCCACTGCTCCCCTTGTGCATTTACAAAAAGAAACCCTTGTGCATTTTCTATTTTATTCTTCTTTAAAAAATTTCCCATTCGTTTCATTTGTATACTCATATTGATTGGCAAACGAAGTTCATATTTACCTATCATAATTGTATCTCGTATACCGTTGTACTGTTCCAGTTTTATTTTTCTTAATTCACGATATGTAAAACCAAAAATCAGTATCATTTTTATACCTAATGCTGCCATAGCTTTTCTAAAAGCAGTTTCGTCT
>JAZNIP010000180.1:0-3133 GCA_045577575.1 Lachnospiraceae bacterium
AGATTATTGACGGAAAAGCAATTTCCACACAGATAAAGGAAGAGGTTAAGCAGCAGGTGGCTGCTCTGAAGCAGCAGGGAAAGGAGATTGCGCTGGCAGTAATTCAGGTTGGTGCAGATCCGGCATCCAGCGTTTATGTAAATAACAAAAAGAAGGCATGTGAGTATGTAGGAATCAAATCTCTATCCTATGAACTGCCGGAGGAAACAACGGAAGATGAGCTGCTTGCATTGATTAAAAAACTAAATGGAATGAAGGAATGCAATGGTATTTTGGTTCAGCTTCCGCTTCCTAAGCATATTGATGAGGATAAAGTAATTGAGACGATTGCGCCGGAGAAGGATGTGGATGGCTTTCATCCGCAGAGTGTAGGCGCGCTGTGTATCGGACGTCCCGGCTTTGTATCCTGCACTCCGGCAGGCATTATTCAGTTGCTGAAACGTACCGGTATTGAAATTGCCGGAAAAGAGTGCGTTGTAATCGGCAGAAGTAATATTGTAGGAAAGCCGATGGCACTTTTGCTTCTTAGAGAAAACGGAACTGTGACAGTAGCTCATTCCAAAACAAAAGATTTGCAGAAAATCTGTAAGAGGGCAGATATTCTTGTCGTAGCAATCGGAAAACCGAAGTTTATTACAAAAGAATATATTAAAGAGGGTGCGGTTGTAATTGATGTGGGAATTCACAGAGGTGAAAATAACAAGCTCTGTGGCGACGTGGATTTTGAAGATGTAAAGGAACTGTGTAGTGCGATTACTCCGGTACCGGGCGGTGTGGGTCCGATGACCATTGCGATGCTGATGCACAATTGTCTGGAATCTGCCAATATGCAGTAGCAGATAAACACAAAAGAGCTATTACAAGAAAGGGTCGTAGTTATGAAGTGTTTAAACTGCGGATGTGAGCTGGAGGAAGGTAAGCTGTATTGTTCGAAGTGCGGATATGAAATACAAATCGTTCCGGATTTTGAACCGGAAATCGAAGAAACGATGAACGATGCGATGAATGAAGCATTGGAGGATATAGCGAATCATCTGATACAAAACGAAGAAGAAAAGCGAAAAGAAGAACAGCTCGAACAGGAAGAAAAACAGCATAACAGAATCCGTATTTATAGTACCGTGGCTGCAATCTGTACCATAGTGCTTGTTATGGCATGTGTTCTTTTCTATAATCATATGGGAACGGTGGAAACACAGTTGGCAAAGGCTGAAAAGGCAGCTCAAAAAGGAAATTACACAAAAGCTATTGAATATACTTTGCGGGCAGTGGAAATTAACGGCTCTGATATGGAAACAAGAAATATGCTTGGCACATACTATTTGCAGAATAATCAACAGAAAAATGCCATTACAACATTTCGGGATATTATTGATATGGACGGAGAAAACGAGGAGGCCTATCATAATCTGATTCGCATTTATGAGCAGGAAGAGAATTATGAGGCTATCAATGATTTGATTCGGGCGAGTAATTCTGCAAAGATAGCCAATGCGTTTGTAAAGTATATCGCCAATGAGCCACAGTTCAGTCACGAACAGGGAACATACGAAGAAATACTTCCTTTGAAACTGACTGCCAATACAAACGGCGCGATATATTATACGTTAGACGGAAGTGAACCGGATGAAAACAGTGCGGTATATACCAATCCTATTTATTTAGAGGATGGAATACATACAGTCAGAGCATTTTTTGTAAATGAATACGGAATTCGCAGTAAAACGGCAGTGCAGATTTATCAGATTCATTTGCCAAAAGCACATGAGCCGGAAATCAACTTAAAATCGGGTGATTATACCGCTCCGCAGATGATTATTGCGACGGTGCCGAAGGGAGAACAGATTTACTATACAATTGATGGAAGTGTGCCGACCAGGGATAGTATCCCTTATAACAATCCGATTGCTTTGCCTTTTGGAATCAGCTCGTATCAGTTTATTTCGTATAATGAGGACGGTGCTTCCAGTGAGGTAATAAAAAGAGATTATGTATTTACCTTTCAGTCTGTAGTGGATATGCCGACAGCTGTAAACCTGCTGATTGTAGGATTGATGGAGGAAGGTATTATTACCGATACGGATTGTGCGGTGCCCGGAAAGGGTGGCAGAAACCTCTATGTGTGCAGTAGTGCGATTGCTATCAATCAACGCTGTTACTACCTCATGGTAGAATATTATCGAGATCCGGCAGGAGTCGATACAAGAACCGGAAATCTGTATTGTGTTGATGCGGAAAACGGAGGATTGTATAAGGCATCTGTGGGGCAGGATGGCTACTATTCGGTGGTGTCACTTTAAGTTTTTTGCAGAAAATGTGACAGAAAATAAGTTTTTCGTTGTTTTTTCTGATGAGATATCTTATCATTAACATAATGCATTAAAAAATGGAGGAGAATATTATGTTTCAGATTTTGGAAGCCAAAGAATTGACAGAAAATATCTATTCAATGGTTGTAGAAGCAAAAAGAGTTGCAAAGTCCTGTTATCCGGGACAGTTTGTAATTGTCAGAATGGATGAAGAAGGAGAACGTATTCCGCTTACGATTTGTGATTATGACAGAGAAGCAGGTACGGTTACAATTGTTTTTCAGGGAGTAGGAGCAGAGACAAGAAGGATGTCTTCTTTAAAGGCAGGAGATGCTTTGTGTGATTTTGTAGGTCCTCTTGGATGTGCTTCTGAGCTTGTGCAAGAGGAGAAAGAAGTACTAAAAAATAAGAAGATTCTGTTTGTTGCAGGTGGTGTCGGTACTGCGCCAGTATATCCGCAGGTAAAATGGTTGCATGAAAAAGGTGTGGAGGCAGATGTTATCGTTGGTGCCAAAACAAAAGACCTGCTGATTCTGGAAGAGGAAATGAAAGCGGTTGCAGGTAATTTATATGTAACAACCGATGACGGTTCCTACGGAAGAAGCGGTATGGTAACACAGACGATTCAGGATTTGGTAGAAAAAGAAGGCAAGTCCTATGATGTATGCATTGCCATCGGTCCGATGATTATGATGAAATTTGTATGCAAGATGACAGAGCAGTTAAATATTCCGACGATTGTCAGCTTAAATCCGATTATGGTAGACGGAACGGGTATGTGCGGTGCATGTCGTGTAACAGTAGGCGGAGAAGTGAAGTTTGCC
>JAZNIP010000181.1:0-3199 GCA_045577575.1 Lachnospiraceae bacterium
TTTCAATCTCATAAAACAGCTTATCCATGCCGGTTTCCTGTAACCGCTTCTGCAAAGGCTCCTGTGCCGCATATGCCGTATATGCTCCATAGCAGCCGTACGAAACCAGTTTGTCTTCCTCCGTATCTGTCGCCTGACGCATACTTTTCTTTCCAAAGCTCTCCGCATAGCCGGGCATTAAAAGTCCAAGCTGCTCATTTGCCACATCCTCGATGGCATAATCATTTTTTAACGGATTGAGCAGATATGACGCAAGCTGCACATCAAAGCACTGCGTAATATCATCATTTCTAAAATACGGATAGGCTGCCTTTAAGAAAAATCCCGAAAGCAGTGTTTTTCCCTGTAAGCTGCCAAGCTTATCTGCCAAATAGCCTTCCGTAATAAAGCCACCTGTCTTTATCAGAAAGCACTCGTCCATGCTATAGCAGAGTGCAATACCGCATAAGCCGGACATTTTATCCTGTAACAGATAAAAACCTGTTTTTTCCGCCTTTATACATTGTTCAAATATCTGCTCTGCTTCTGTCAGCTCCGTAACAAGCCGAAATGCTGTCTGCACACTGCTTTCATCCGGCTGCTGTCCAAAGCGGCCAAGCATATTTTTAAATTCCAGTTCCTTTAATAACACATAGGCTTCTTTTGTATATAAATTTCCTATTCTGGATTTTTCAAGAGAAAACTCAAATTCAGCATCTGTTTTAATTGTTGCAAGCACCAGACTGAGGTCTGCCAGCTCTCTGTTTTCTCTGAGAGACTCCCGTATGGATTTCTTGGAAATCTGCTCCAGATTTTCATAGATTGCCTCTATGGAGCCGTATTCCGTCATAAGCGAAACAGCCGTTTTTTCACCAACCTTCGGTACACCCGGAATATTATCTGCCGTATCGCCCATCAAAGCCTTCAGTTCAATAAATTGAAGCGGAGTCACACTGTACCTTTCCTGTACATCCTTTGCATAATAATCTTCTATTTCCGTTTTGGCTCCCTTTGTCTTAGGAATCCGTACTTTAATGTGCTCAGAGGCAATCTGCAAAAGATCTCTGTCTCCCGACACGAGAGAAACCTCTAATCCGGTCTTTTCGCTCTGTTTTGCTAATGTACCGAGAATATCATCCGCTTCCAGTCCCGGTTTTTCACAAATAACAATCCCCATTGCCGTAAGTACGTCCTTTAATACCGGCACCTGCTCATGCAGCTCCTGCGGCATCGGCTTGCGCGTTCCCTTATAAGCATCATATATTTCATGTCGGAAGGTAGGTGCCTTTACATCAAAGGCTACTGCCAGATACTGCGGCTTTTCCTCCTCCAGAATCTTAAATAAAATATTCAAAAAACCATATACTGCATTTGTATGCAGTCCCTTTGCATTACTCAAAAGCGGAACCCCATAAAATGCCCTGTTCAATATACTGTGTCCATCTATCAGAACAATCTTTTCACTCATTTTAATATCACCAATACCGTCATTAAAATCACTGCCAAAATTGCTACTGCTTCTATCAGATACATAAATGCAATCACTCTGTTTCTGGCACGAACTCTTTTTCCGGCACTTTCCATTTTCTTTTCCAATTGTCCCTGCAAGTCAAAGGTGCTTCCCTTCTCCAAATGCTGAATTCCTTCCGAAACCAAATACTGAATCGCAAGCTCCTCCCTGCATTCCTTACAGTCTGTCACATGCCGCATAAAATCCTGCAGCGGTCTGCCCTCCAGTTCATCTCCAATAAACCTGTTGATATTTTTTCGCGTTTCCTTACAATTCATACAACCTCCGCATTGTACTTCCGTAACGACTCAGACTTATCCTGTTTTACTATACACCAAAATACGGATTTTGGAAAGTCGAAACCGTAAACCGACTCCGTTTCCTGACAAGGTCTTTCCTATAAAGTGAAAGAGAGAGGGGTTTTCCCCTCTCTCCTGCCAGGCTTTGCATGAGAATCAGCTGTTTGTCAGCTTATAACATTTTCTTTAATTCATCAGCCACAAACTGAACCTTTGTTCCTACGATTACCTGAACAGCATTCTTGCTCGGTCTGATGACACCTGCGATTCCCGCAGATTTGATTTTGTTCTCGTCAACTGCTGTGTAATCCTTTACTTCCAGACGAAGTCTCGTTACACAGTTATCAAGAGATGTTACGTTTTCTTTTCCGCCAAGACCTGCAAGCACGATTTCTGCTACCTTTGTGAAATCATTGTTTGCAAGCACTGCTTTCATTTCTGCATCCGTTGCTTCATCATCTTCACGTCCCGGGGTCTTTAAATCAAATTTTGTAATTGCGAAACGGAATACGATATAGAATACAACTGCTGCCGCGATTCCAAGCGGAAGGATAAGCCATACCTTCTGAGCCAGCGGTAACTGGGAGCTGAAGATAAGGTCGGTAAGTCCTGCCGAGAAGGAGAAGCCTGCACGGAATCCAAGTGCTACAGAAACTGCTGCAAAGATACCGTAAAGGATTGCATATACTAAGTACAGTGCCGGAGCAAGGAACATAAATGCAAATTCAAACGGTTCTGTAACACCGCAGATGAATGAACAAATAGCTGCCGCTCCCATAAGACTTGCTGCATGTTTTCTCTTTTCCGGTTTTGCACAATGAATAATTGCAAGTGCTGCTGCCGGAAGACCAAACATCATGGACGGGAAGAATCCTGCCATATACATACCCGTTTCACCCAGAACACCTGTATTGCCCCAGAAGTTTCCGAGGTCATTGATGCCGATTGCATCAAACCAAAATACAGAGTTCAGTGCGTGGTGTAAACCAAACGGAATAAGCAGACGGTTTAAGAATGCATAAATACCGGAGCCTACTGCACCCATGCTTACAATACCGGATCCAAGGGCTACCAGTGCATCGTATACAAGTGGCCATACAAAGAAAAGAACACCTGATACTACAAGAGAAATAACTGCTGTAATAATAGCTACACTTCTCTTACCTGAGAAAAATGCAAGTGCATCCGGAAGCTTTGTTCCTTTGAATTTGTTATAACAGGTAGCACCGATTACACCTGCCAAAATACCGATAAACTGATTGCTGATTTTTCCGAATGCCGGATTTGCATCCGCTCCCGTAATAACAGCAATCGTACCGGATGCAAGAACGGTAGTAATCGTCAGCCAGGATACAAGACCTGCCAGACCAAGTCGGATCGTAGCCATGTCGTTCTGTGAGCCAAGGAGTTG
>JAZNIP010000182.1:0-11751 GCA_045577575.1 Lachnospiraceae bacterium
AGACAAGCCAAGTCACATAGCAATAAGAATAAGGAAGTACAGCAGGTGGATAGCCAAGTGGTTACGCAGCAATTCTTATGCAGGCACAAAAACAAAGAAGTAAAAGTCACAGTGGAATTTCCAGAACAGTCAAACATAAAAGCAGAGCAGGAGTTTGTATGCAGGCTCAAGGAGATTTATCTGGAAAAAGTGAAAATAGGGTCTATGCAGGGAAAAAAATCCGCGTTATCATGCACCCCGACAAAGGATAAGGAGGAACAGCGCAATGGCTAAAAAAGTACGAACATTACTCAGAGTATCATCGAAGCAGCAGCTTCATGATGATGACATTCCGGTGCAGAGAGCGGAAGCAGAAAGTTATATTGCAAAACAGCCTGATTGGGTGTTTGATAAGGAATATATTGAAAAAGCAGTGTCTGCTTATAAAAATGGTGTTGAGGACAGAGAGGTATTACAGGAAATCCTTGCAGATGCGAAAGAAAAACAGTTTGATATCCTGCTTACTTATATGTCTGACCGTATCGGCAGGCAGGAGGAATACAGCTTCTATGTTGCGACATTGAATCAGCTTGGAATAGAAGTGTGGACAATCAAAGACGGTCAGCTGAAAACAGAGGAACATATTGATAAACTGTTGAACTACATCCGATTCTGGCAGAACGAAGGAGAAAGCAAGAAAACAAGTATGCGAGTTCGGGACAACCAGATTGAACTTGTGAAGTCCGGGAAGTTTGTAGGTGGAAAAGCACCATTTGGTTATCAACTAGTACCTTCTGGAATGGTAAGTAATCATGGACGATTGCTGAAGAAGCTGGAGATAGTAGAGCAGGATGCAGCTGTTGTGAAAAAGATATACAGCTTAGCCATTCATCAAGGCATGGGATATGAAAAGATTGCAAAAACCTTAAATGCAGAAGGAATTAAGGCTATTACCACAGACAAATGGAAGCCTGCAACCATAGCCAGTATTTTGAAAAATCCCATTTACATGGGTTATTATGCAATTAACAGACGAAAGAATCACGGCAGCTTTACCAGATTAGACAGAAGAGACTGGATATATTCCAGAGAGCAGATACCGGAACTGGTTATCATTGACCAGTTTATGTGGGAGAAAGCGCAGGAAATCAGAGAAGCCAGAAAAGCAAAGTTAGATGCGGCAAAGGAAGAAGCGTTAAGCAGGTATGAGCAACAGTATCAAGTGCCGTTCAGTACAAAAGGCAAACTTGCTTTGCTTGGTTTTGCATATTGCGGTTATTGTGGGAAGAAATTGAAAAACGGAAGCTACTGCAATCACTGGACGGTGAAATCGACAGGTGAGAAGAAGGCAGCCTTTACAGGAAGATACGTTTGTCCTGAAGGATGTAAGGAACGAAGCTGTTATTCTCAGGATTACATAGAGAGTATCGTGTTTGAAGTTGTGGAAAGCTATATGGAGCGATTGAAGCAGGTGGATGTAACAGCAGAACTGAGAAAAATGCAGAGCCGGCAACGCTTAGACATAGAAAAAAGATTACAAAACATTCAGAGAGAAAAAAAGAAAACAGCAGAAGATATGGAAACGCTGGAAGAAAAGATACCGGATGCCATTCGTGGAGATTATTATTTCAGTGCGGAAAAACTAGCCTCTATTATAAAAGAAAAAGAACAGTCATTGGAAGCGCTTCTGGAAGAAGAAAAGCAGATACAAAAGAAATGGAAGCAGACAAGGATTACGGATACGGATTTAGAGCAGTTTATTGCAAAAGTACCCAACTGGAAAGAAGAATTTCAAAATGCAGATACACCGACCAAAAAGATGCTGCTTGCTTCACTCATTGACAAAATTGAGGTAAAGGATGGAGATATTAAGATGAAATTTAAGATACGACTGGATGATTACTTAGTACCCGAAACCATTGGTTCCCCTACCACTCCGTATACACCCTGTTTAGTGTAAAGGACTGAATCACAAGAATATTGGCGTAGATGGTAGCTTCCGGCCAGGTGGCATAGATTTCACTGGAGGCAACGTTTTTGATATAGTCCTTGTAACGAACATAATAATTGGGGGCGGTAGGGTCACCGGGCACACCGTCATGTACAATAATATATTCCGGGATGACAACACGACTGAGAACGATTTCGCCGGATTCATCCATTGGTTTGATTTCATCTTCCGGAATTTTGGGCGGATATTCACCGAAGAGAGTGTGTACTGGAATATTGATATCCTGTTCTCCGGGTGAATCAATGGATTCCAGCGGAGTCATTTGAATCGGTTGCAGTGCCAGCTCGCCTGCCAGAATTTCCGTACCGGAAACGAAAACGGGAGTATAGCCCTCGGCGGTTACTGAAATATTGTATTCCGAATAGGGTTGAACTGCCTGCTCCGGTTCCAGACTGTATTCGACATCCGGTGCAGGCAGTGTAATGGCGGGCGTTTGACCGCTTTCATCGGTAGTATAGGTTGCAAGTATCTGAGAAGGATCCCTGGTATAGGAAATAGTAACGTTTGCATTTGGAATCGGAATCAGACCGATAGAGGAAACAACGGAAATCTGTAAAGAACCTTCAGAAAAATGCTGCGATAGAGGGGAAGGCGTATCTTGTTGTGCGGAAAATAAGGCATTTTTGGACATAAAAATACCTCTGCATTTTTTTTTATTTTATGCAGAGGTATTTTTTTGTTTCCTTATCTGTATAGGAATACAGTTTAAATAACACGCGATATATAATCGCTGAAATATCTTTCTGTTTTACAAAATGCAATAATTTTAATCAAGATTTAACTTTTTGCTCATCATATAGGATGTGATGAAATAAAAGATAATTCCGGTAATAAGGCAACTGATGGTGGTAGTCAGCATAATACCATTCATATAGCTGCCAAAATTAAGTTCAGCTTCCATGCCGTCCATTCTTAAATGAAGAATCATCTGAGGCATCATCAAAATGGTATTAAATGTCTGCATAAAGAAGTAAATGCCTACATAGCAGAGAATGGATCCCATAACCTTGTGCTTGTGGAAGGTCTGCCCCAGAGATATCGAACAGTAAAGTGTTAAAACTCCGTTGAGGGTACCTACAACTGTGGCGAGAATGAATATGAACAGAAAGCCTCCAATGGAGAAATTCAATTCAGAGTTGCAGAAGGTAACAAATTCATTCCACATATAACGAAAGGAGATGGTAGGGTCTTCCAACAATACAGAAAGCAACGGAAGAAACAGAGCTCCTATGCTACAGAGTACCAGCAACTGGGTAATGAGTACAGCTACGGAGTGTATAGTTAGCTTGGAAACAATTAACTGCCACTTGGTAACCGGAAGCGTATGCATCAGATAACCTTCATCGGTGTAGAGGTTTTTGTAAAAACGGATGCCGCTATAAATAATAATGGCAAAGGATACACCAATGATTGTAGCATAATAAAGCATAAAAATTAAAACGACAATGATTCCCAAAACGTCATCCGAGAGCAGGGATGTTTTATCGTTGACAGTCAGGTGCATGGCAAGCATACCGAGAAGCGTGACAAAAAAAGTAAAAGCATTAATGATAAGAAGAATTCGCCAGATTGCTTTCCATTCGTATTTCATTAATTTTCCTAACATGAGAACACCTCCCTGAAATAAGCGTCTAAGGATTTCCCTTTTTCCTCCCGAAGCTGTTCAGCCGGGGCATATAAAAGCAGATTTCCGTCTTTAATGAAGATAACATCATCCAGAATATTTTCAATATCGGAAATCAGATGAGTGGAAATCAGGATAGTTGCATCTTCGTTGTAGTTGGAAATAATCGTTTTCAAAATATAGTCTCTTGCAGCAGGATCGACACCGGCAATCGGCTCATCCAGTATATAAAGCTGGGCGTTTCTGCTCATGACAAGAATTAACTGTACCTTTTCTTTTGTCCCTTTGGAAAGAGTTTTCAACTTTGCAGAAGGATCAATGCTTAAAGAGGAAAGCATCTGAAATGCTTTTTCTTTTGAAAAGTCCTCATAAAAATCCGCAAAGAAATCAATCAGCTCTGACACCTTCATAGAGCTTTGCAGATAGGTACGCTCCGGCAGATAGGAAATGACGCCTTTTGTTTTGGGTCCTGGTATGCAGCCGTTAACGGTAACAGTACCTGCACTGGGGGTTAAAAGACCGTTAATCAGTTTGATAAAGGTACTTTTTCCGCTGCCGTTGGGGCCGAGCAGTCCGATAATACGGCCGTGTGGGATTGCCAGAGTGAGCCCGTTAAGTGCGGGCATTTTTTTACGGTCATAGCGTTTGTATAATCCGTTTGCTTCAACTAAATAGTCCATATGATATTACTCCTCCTCATTTTCTGTCGTAAGCAGTGACAGAATTTCCTTTTTTTCATAGCCGAGCTGTTTCATTGCTTGAAAGAAGCAGCTGAGCTGTTCTTGGGCAAGCGATTGTCTAAGCTGCCGGATTAAAAGGGTATCTTCAGTAACAAAGCGGCCGATGGTTCGCTTGGTCAGAATCAGCCCATCCCTTTCCAGCTCTGAAAAAGCTTTTTGCATGGTATTGGGATTGACACCGGCCTCAGCGGCAAATTCTCTGACACTGGGGAGCTTGCTGCCGGAAGGATATTTTCCGGAAATAATCAGCATTTGTATCTGCTCTACCAACTGTGAGTATATGGGTCTGTCTGAGTCCAGTTTCCATGCCATATGCATCATTCCTTTCTGATTCATTCACAGTCCGTGTATTCTCCGTATACATGGGAAAGTGAATGTATTATTGTGTTAAGTGGTTAATACAGTGATACAACAAAAAAGAAGAGATGTCAATATAAAAATTGAAATCTCTTCCAAATATTTTATTTTTTGGAATAAAACATTTACTGTGATTTGGAGAAAATCCGGCAAATGCAGGAAATTAATCGGTCATTATCCTCGGGCTTCATAAAACAGAATCGGAAATAAGAGGAATCCAAAAAGGCAAAGGTAGAACAGTTGCGAATCATCAGTCCTTCACGGATAGCAGCATCAAACAGATCGGCCGCCGAAATATTTTCCCGAAGAGAGCGGATGAGTATAAAGTTCGCATGAGGCGGATAGGTTTTTAGTCCGTCTATTTCAGATAAGCATTTCAGCATACGTTCGCGTTCGGTAGCAATTAATGCTTTTGTCCGGTCAATATATTCTGTGTCATGGAACAATAGCTGACCCGCTGCATCCGCAATGCTGCTGACCGTCCAGGGATTCTGGTTTTGTGCAGCTTTACGAATGAGAGTATCATCACCGGTAACGGCATAACCGAGTCGCAGACCGGGAGCAGCAAAAAACTTGGAAACACCACGCAGAATAACCAGATTATTGTAGTAGGCAGTAAGCGGGATGCTTGTAATACGCTCATAATCTGAGACAAACTCAATATAGGTTTCATCTACCATGACAAAAATATCGTATTGCTTGCAGGCATCCAATATCCGTCGCATTTGCTTTGCAGTAACTACCGAGGAAGTGGGATTATTCGGATTGCATAAAATAAGCAGGTCGATATCTTCCCGAAGTGCGGCAATCAGTCTGGTTTCGTCGAGAACAAAGTCAGAGGCTTCTTCTAAAGGAAAATATAGACAGGAGCTACCGGAAAGATTGAGCTCGCGTTCATATTCGGAATAGGTCGGACCTAAAATCATTGCCTTTTTCGGGCGACGAAGCTGTATCATTAAGGAAATAAGCTCCGTAGAACCATTGCCGACGAGGATGTTTTGGCTGTCTGTTTTGCAGTAATCAGCAATTGCACTACGGAGGTTTTTGTATTCCCGGTCAGGGTAAGCAGTAATAACATCCAATTGCTGTGCAAGCTTTTGCTTAAAGCGTGTGGAAAGCCCCAGGGGATTGACATTGGCACTGAAGCTGACAATGTCCTCCTTGCGAATTCCATATATGCTTTCTATTTTTTCTAAATCACTTCCGTGAAAGTGGTCTGCAGGTTTTAACATTTCTCTCTCCATTCTTGAACTCGTATTGTGAATCATGTTATAATCATTATAATATTGTGCAAAGAAAAATCAAGGAAAAGAAACGGTGACAGATTTCATGGAAAAAAGAGAGGAAATTGCAAAAGTACTTGCGGGGAAATCCATATGTAGAGATGGTTCCCTTTCTTTTTCATGTCCGAAAGCAGAGCTTTCACTCAAGGCAGACGAATGCGGAGAAGGCAGTTTTACGATTACGGGTCAGGAAGGCTTGCCGCTTCTCGGAACAGTTGTAACAGAAGATATTCGTATGCAATGTCTGACACCGGTTTATAAGGAGAGTCCGGCAGAAATAAGATATCGCTTTGATAGTACCGGGCTGGCAGAGGGTGAATGTGCCAGAGGGGAATTTAAAGTGATTTCTAATCAAGGTGAGTATACGCTGCCTTATATGATTCATATTGTACCTGAGATTTTTGAAACCTCGATGGGACAGATGAAAAATTTGTTCCATTTTACCAATCTGGCTAAAATAAATTGGGCAGAGGCAGTACGGACATTTTATCGTCCCGGCTTCGAAAAAATACTGACCGGTAATGACAGACAGTATATCAATATTTACAGAGCTCTGCGGACAATGCCGGAACAGGAACAGAGGGTAGAAGAATTCCTGATTGGAGTTCGGAAAAAACAAAGAGTAGAGTATATAGCAGACAAGGACAGTCTGATGCTGTTTGCGGAAGAGGGCATCAGTACAGAACGGATTACACTGACACGAAACGGTTGGGGTTATACAAGACTTACGATAGAAACGGAAGGAGATTTTCTGCAAACAGAAAAGACAGCGCTGACGGATGATGATTTTCTGGGAAACCGCTGTCTGATTATGGTATTGATAGACGGCAGCAGACTCCATGCCGGCTCCAACTACGGAAAGATACATATTTATAATGAATACATATCCCTGGAGATTCCGATATGTGTCAGACAGCATGATGCCATGTTTGGAAGATATCGGAAAAACAGAAAGAATCAGATATATCAGTTTTTCCGGATATATTTGCAGTATTGTACCGGAAAGATTTCAAAGCAGACATGGTTGAAGCAGACAGAAGAAATCGTTGAAAGCATGGATTCCAGAGGTCGGGCTAATCCGGTAAAGGAATTGATACAGGCACATGTTTTAATAACGAGAGAGCGATACAATGAGGCAAAATGGATTTTAGAAAAGGCAGAGAATCTTATTGTACCGATGAAAACGCGGGAGGATGTATGGAGCTATTACCGGTATCTGACTACACTGCTTCATAATGATGAGGAATATACAAAATCCGTGACGGAGGAAGTTCGTCATATTTATTATAACAATCCGACCAATTGGGAAATAGCATGGCTGCTTTTGTATTTGGACGAAGAATATAGCAGTCTTTCAAAAAGATGGGTATTCCTGGAGCAGCAGTTTGAAAAAGGATGCAGGAGTCCTATCTGGTATATGGAGGCTGCGATGCTTGCCAGAAAAAATCCGGCTGTTTTGATGAAGCTGACCCCGTTTGTTATGCAGACACTTAACTTTATGACAAAGTATGATTATCTGACAGACGAATGTATCGGTCAGATTCATTACCTTGCGGGCAGATCAAAGAATTATTCAAAGCAAATGCTTTCCATCCTGCAGAACTGCTATAAAAAGAAAAATGATTTGGAGTCGCTTAGGGCAATTTGCGCTCTGCTGATTAAGGGCGGAAAAACCGGACCGGAATATACTGTATGGTATCGGGAAGGAATATGCAGAGAGCTTTGGCTTACGAGGCTTTATGAGTATTATCTGCTTTCTATAGATATGGAGCATCAGGAGGAGATACCGACTGCTGCATTGCGCTATTTTTCGTATAAAAGTGAGCTGCCTTATGACAGAATGGCATATTTGTATGCCTATGTTGTTAAAAAATGTGAGGATTATCCGGATATTTACAGAAGCTATCTGCCGGACATGGAGAGGTTTTTGGTTAAGCAGTTGGAAAAGGGAAGAATGAACCGTGACATCGGCTGTCTTTACAGAAAACTGATTCAGGAGGAAATCGTAGGAGCGGATTTAATCGGCAGATTTGCAAAAAGCCTGTTTATTCAGGAAATAAAGATTTTCTTAAAGGATATCCGATACGTTATCGTAGTTCACGGTAAGCTAAAGGAAGAAACCATATGTCCGGTAATCGGTTCTTCGGCATATGTACCCTTGTATGATTCGGATTACAGCCTTATATTTGAGAGCCGTTCGGGACATCGTTTTGTAAATGAAGATGGTTATATGAAAAAAACGGTTTCCTATCCGGAGGAGATGATTGCAGAGATTTTGCCGGAGGACGCAGGAGTTTTAAATGGTGAAATCGGAGTGCTGCTTTATCAGTGTGAGCACGGCAAGGTGTATACAACGGTAAACGGTGATAATATTCGTTATGCGCGTTTGCTTTGGAAGAGTGACGCAATACGAAGCAGTTATAAAAAGGAATTACAAATTAAGCTGCTTCAGTATTATATGGAGCAGGACAGCAATGAAGAACTGGATGCGTTTTTGGAAGAACTACAGCCGCATTCGGTGGAAGAGCGGAATCGGACAGAGGTGCTGCGCTGCATGATTCTGCGTGGTATGTATGAAAAAGCGTATGAGTGGATACGGTCATACGGAGCGGAAAGACTTGCTCCGAAGCTGATATTCCGGTTGTGTAGCAGAATTTTGCAAAACAGGGAGGATACGTCTGTCTGTATGACAGCACTTGCGTATCAGGCGTTTCATGCAGAAAAATATGATGAAATCCTGTTGCGCTATTTGGCGAAAAATTATTTAGGTACTATGCGGGAAATGCGTAAAATCTGGCATGCATGCGACAGATTTGCAGTGAGTTGTTATGAATTGAATGAGAGATTACTGCTGCAGATGCTTTTCACCGGAGAGCATATGGACGAAGAAACAGATGTTTTTATCCGTTATCTTGAGGGCAGTGCAGACGAGGATTTGAAAAACGCTTGTCTGGAGCATTTTGCTTATGGATATTTTATGAGCGACCATAAGCTGGATGAAAAAATATGGAGAGAGCTGTTACGTAAGAGCAGAGACGGTGAATACCAAAGCAGTATGTGTAAGCTTGCGGTTTTGGAATATCTTTCTGAGAAGGAGTATCCGGATGAGGAGGAGAGCAGGGTTATACGAAGACTTTTGATTGAGTTGATATTAAAGCAAGGCTTTATGTTCAGCTTCTTCCGCAAATTCTCTAAAATTGTTCCGCAGGTTGCCTATTATGATAATCAGACCTTTTTAGAGTATCGGACACAGTCGGAGTATCCTATGATACTGCATTATATGCTGAAAACAGATGGGAAGGGCGGAGAATACCGGACAGAAGAGATAAAGAGCTGCTATCCCGGTATTTATACGAGAAATTTCCCGGTTTTCTTTGGAGAGACGATAGAATATTATATTTCCGAAAAGCGCGGTGAAAATGAAAGATTGGTGGCTAACGGAACGCTTGGAAAAAGTGAAGCAGGTATGGAGGCGTCAAAGGAACGTTTTCATATGATCAATGACTATATTGTGGCTGTTTCGCTTCAGGATAAGGAAAAGGCGGAAAGAGCTTTGGACAGTTATTATCGCACAGAGTTTTCGGCAGAAAAGCTGTTTACATTATTATGATAAAACAAAGGGATAATGAGAATGTTTCTGGAAAAGGGTGCATTAGCAGGCAAAAAAAACAGAATGATTGTAGGCTATGACTTAGGGGATAAAAATTCGCAAATCAGTTTTTGCCGCATGGATGGAGGAGAACCGGAAAGTGTGGCGGTTGTAGCAGGAGAAGAGCAGTATGATTTTCCTACCGTGCTGAGTAAGCGCAAAGAGGTCAATCAATGGGTCTACGGAAAAGAAGCCCGGAGACTGGCCGAGTCAGGAAAAGGGATACTGGTAGATAATCTTTTAACGCTGGCAAGAGCCGGTGAGGAGGTCGAGGTCGGCGGAGAGAGATTTGACGCGATTGCACTGCTTGCGCTTTTTATGAAAAGAAGTTTGTCCCTGCTAGGGATAACGGCAGCATCGGAGCAGATTGATACGTTGATGATTACGGTGGAATGTCTGGATCACCGGACTCTTGAGGTGCTGACTCAGGCTGTTTCCATTATGCAGTTGCAGGTAGAGCATGTATTATTCCAAAGCTATGTGGAGAGCTTCTATCATTATATGATACATCAGCCACAGGAGCTTTGGCAGGCACAGGTGCTTTTGTGTGATTTCGAGGCAGAACGACTGGCGGTATACCGTATGGAATGCAACAGGCGCACAACGCCGATGGTGGCCTTTGTGGAGGATAAGACTTATCCGGGAATGAAGGAGGACGATGCGGCATTTCTTGAGATTTTAAAGGAGCATTGTGATGAACGGCTGTTTTCCTCGGTTTATTTGATAGGAAAGGGGTTTGACGGCGAGTGGTATCACGACTCGTTGTATTATCTGTGTCGTGGCAGAAGGGTTTTTCGTGGGAATAATTTATATAGCAAGGGAGCCTGTTACGGAGCGCGTGAAAAGCGGATGCCGGATAAAACAGTGGAGCAATATGTATTTTTGGGGAATGATAAGCTGAAGGCTAATATCGGTATGAAGGTGCTGCGCAGGGGGCAGGATTCCTACTTTGCACTGTTGGATGCAGGGACAAGCTGGTATGAGGCAGAAAAACAGTGTGAATTTATTCTGGAAAGCGGCAATTCTTTTTCCATTATTGTGACACCGCTTACCGGGAGGGACAGTAAGGCAGTGGAAATGGTATTGCACAATCTTCCGAAAAGAAGGGAGCGTGCAACGAAAATAAGGATGTCTGTTTCCATGAAATCAGAAAAAGAGGTGTCGGTTGTACTGCAGGATTTAGGATTCGGAGAAATCTATCCCGCAACACAAAAGACATGGCAGGAAGAATTTGAGATATAAAGAGAATGCTTCATGAGATAAGAAAACAAAAGCCGGAAAGGGAGCAGAAATGGGTAGAGTAATTCTCTGTTTAGGCAATACTGCAAAAACTCCATATGTGTTGAAAAATCTGGGACTTTCCGTTTATACGGTGGAAGAGCTTTGCTATTGTATCAAAGAAGATGCATTTTTAATGGATGAGGGTATCGTATGCCGAGAGCTGATTGACTGGTTGCGGGATGAATGCGGTCTGACGGAGTTGGCGGATTCCTTGTATGTTTTTTTGCGTTTGAAATCATCGGTCAGTGCATTTCTTGCCACTATTTTAGAATATACGGGCTATTATCCGGCAGCAGAAATCAAACGGATAGAGCAGTTTTTAAAAGCTGCGGAGGGGCAGGACGAGTATGAAAAACGGAAACGTGTTGCGGATTATCTGGCAGGGACAGGCAAGTATCAATTGGCAGTGGAAAAATATTCAGAGCTTCTGCTGCTGCTTCCGAAGGAGTATACAGAGTTTCGGGCGAGAGTCCTGCATAATATCGGTTATGTAAATTGTCAGCTTTTTATGTTTGACAGAGCTGCAGAGTTATTTGGAGAGGCTTATCGGCTGTCAGGAGCGAGAGAGAGCTTACAGCAATATCTGGCGGCAAAAAGGTTGCTGTTGACGGAAAATGAATACATTGATTTCGTAGCAAGGCACACAGAGGAGTATTACGATGTGTCAATGGAGCTGGAACAACAGGTAGAAGATTTGGCAGAGCAGTGGAAAACATGCAGACAGGCAAAGGAACTGGCAGATATTTGCATGGATGGAGCTGAGCAGCCGGAGCAGTATCAGAGCGTTTTGGAGAACGTGGCAGAACAAATGAAGGAAAAATACCGTA
>JAZNIP010000183.1:0-5886 GCA_045577575.1 Lachnospiraceae bacterium
GAACCGGAAATACTGAAAAACGGAACACCCGCTTCTCCTGCTACCGCCTTTGCAAGCAGTGTCTTACCGGTTCCGGGCTGACCTTCCAGCAGCACACCCTTCGGAATTCTGGCACCTACCTTTGTAAACTTGGCAGGCTCTTTTAAAAACTCGATAATTTCCTCTAAATCCTCTTTTTCTTCTTTCAGACCGGCTACGTCCTTCAATGTAATATTTCCTTCACCCAGAGAAAGCTTTGCTCTGCTTTTTCCAAAATTCATCATTTTTCCGTTGCCACCGGAATTTTGCGAATTCATCATAGTGAAGAAAAAGACTCCGATAATCAATACTACCAGCATCGGCAGCATATAGGTCATAAACCAGCTTTCCTTCGGTACATCATGCATTACCGGACTGATGTTGTACTTTGCCATCAGGCTCTCGATTTCTTTTACATCCGACACATATGCCAGCTTGCTGTCTCCGTCGGAAAGCATTACCTTTACTGCACCCGTCGGAGTCTCCTTATTAGGCTGGATTTCCACAAGCACAACCTTCTGTGCCTCCAAATCCGCTACCATTTGAGCCTTTGTGTACACTTCCTCTTTTCCTTTTAATGTACTGATAAAATAGGTAAGCCCCAAAAGGAACAATATTACGATAAAATAAGTATTCAGGCCTTTGCCACTTTTATTCAATGTTTCTCCTCCCGGAAACGCATCTGCGCTTCCCTTAGTCTAATTCTACTACTCCGATATACGGAAGATTACGGTATTTCTGGTCATAATCAAGACCATAGCCTACCACAAACTCATCCGGTATCTGGAAACCGGTATAATCTACCACTACCTCTGTCACTCTGCGCTCCGGCTTATCAAGCAGTGTACACAGTGCCAGACTTTTCGGTCCTCTGTCCCTGAGCATCTCCAAAAGATAGCTGAGTGTACGTCCCGAATCCACGATATCCTCTACGATAATAACATCCTTATCCTTTAACGGCTCATCCAAATCCTTTACAATTTTTACAACACCGCTTGATTTTGTTTCACTGCCATAGCTGGACACAGACATGAAGTCCATAGACACCGGAACCGTAATTCTCTTTGCAAGCTCACACATAAAAAATGCACCGCCCTTTAGTACGCATACAAGGTGCACCTGCTTTCCCGCATAATCCTTACTAATCTGTTCACCGATTTCCTGAATCTTAGCGTCTACCTCTTCCTCTGTCAACAGTGTTCTAATCTTCTCCGCCATCTGAAGTTCCTCCTGTAACCTGTATCTCTAATACGGTTTTTGTATTTTCATCTATTTTATAGTGCCCGCTGATACGCCTTCCGATTACCCACAAAACATGACTTTCGTCTGCCAGTATAGGGAGCACATCTCTCTCTGCCTTTGGTATCTTTTCATCAATCAGATACGCTTTTAGCGATTTACGCCCTCCATCCTGTCGAGCCTGCAGATAATCTCCCGTCCGTCTCGTCCGAAGCACTAAAGATTTAACTATTTTATCATAATCAAACCATTTCGTATATGTTTTTTGCGGAATAATTTGGCTTTTTTCATATGGGAATACCCTGCACAAAAGCCGCATCCCGTCTGTCCAAACCGTCTCTCCCGGAATTGCTACCACTCTCTCATATCGTTCCCCTGCACAGATATTCTCCGCCGTATTTTTTTCTCTTTTCGTAATTCGTACTTTTCCATACTCACGATAAGCCCGCAGCCCATACGGCAAATCACACCGGCCGTTTCCCTTACGAAGAAAGAGCCCTTGCAGCATTTGCACATGTACTGCTCCCACATCCTTACGACTTCCCGCAAGCAGCTCTATAGCCAAAAGCAGCATCTGCTTCTGAAGAAACGCATCCTCATTTCGAAACAGCATCGTATCCAAGCACAGCTCCGTTGCCGTTTTCTTTATAAGACATCTTTCCAATGCTTCTTCTGCATTCCTACGAATATATGCTTCTGCCTCAGATATTATGACACTTGTGTCGCTTATGTGTAAAACCGCCTGTGCACAAATTTCCGCTTCCGCATACGGCAATATGTGATGTCTGATTCGATTCCTTGTATAAGTATCTTCATCATTTGTCTTATCTATACAATAGGAAAGCTGCTCTTTTTGAAGAAAATTTTCAATTTCGGCACGACTCACGCATAACAACGGACGAATGATATGATTCCTCACGGGTGAAATTCCCGCCAGTCCTCTTAGGCCTGTTCCACGCATCAAATGAAACAATACCGTTTCCGCATTGTCATTCCGATTATGCGCCACTGCAATTTTGCCACCTATCCCTGCCTGTGCATCTCCCAATGCCTCTTCAAATGCCTGATATCGAATCAGTCTGCCTGCCTCTTCCGTAGAAATATGACATTTCTTTGCATAGCTCTCCACATCAGCTTCTACATAACGGTAATCACATCCCCAGCTTTTACACAATGCTTCCACAAAAGCAGCGTCCTGTGCGGCCTCCTCGCGAATTTTATGATTTACATGCACTACCGTCAGCTCCACGGGAATCCATTCCCGTATTTTATGCAAAATAAAGAGAAGGCAGACAGAATCTGCCCCTCCCGAAACACCTACAACAACCCTTTCTCCGGGCTGCAGCATATGATTTTCTTTTATAAAAGCAAGCACTTTGGTAATCATAGTATAACTATAATCAATTTATACCGGAAAATCAACCCATGCCGTTTTCCCAGATTCCCATACAAAGCACTGTCATATCATCCTGTACTCTTCCCATCGTCTTATGTAGCACAAACTGCAAAATGTAGTTTGTAATTTCCTGCGGATTCTGCATCGTTATCTGACTAAGCACCTCTCGCAGCAGCTCTTCATTTCCGATACCATCTATTATTCCGTCCGAAACCACAATAATATAATCTCCGTCCTTTAGCTTAAAACGCTGCTTGTCCAAATCCATTTTATGAAAAATACCGAGAGGTAGATTTTGCGCTTCAATCTGCTCTACCGTCTCTCCCCGTTTGATATAGGTATAGGAAGCACCTATTTTCATTATTTCACATTCTCCGGTATACAGATTTACATCACAAATGTCCAGCGTTGACATATTCTCCTCTTCGGAACGGGCAATTAGTACTCCGTTAATCATCTCTATAGCTGTTTCTTTCGAAAATCCGGCCTCTATGAATTTCTCCAACAAATCTATGACCGCTTCACTGTCTGCCATCGCCTTTTCTCCCGAGCCCATGCCATCCGAAAGAGCCAGAATCAAACTGCCGTTTCCGTTTTCGATAAAAGAATACGAGTCTCCCGACACCCGTTCATCCTCTCTGGTAGCCTTCGCCGCTCCGGTCAGTACACTATACGGAGCCTCCTCCTCAAACACAATGGTTTCATACTCTCCCGACAGAAAAAACAGGCTGTCCTTCTCAGGAAGCAGCCGACGATCAAACAGCACTGACAGATAATCCGCCACATCCTCTGCCGTCAGCACATATTTCTCCATTGCGCACAGCCGCACAATCAGCTTCATTCCGCATACCTCATCCTCTGTTTGAAAAATATCCTGAATCAATATCCCATTTTCCTTACAGGCACGGACAATTTTTTTCAGTTCCTTTTCCTTAAGCGGCTGTACCTTATAGGTTTCTTGTGCTAACATACGCATAATAGAAGCGATCTCATTTAAATGATTTGCCAATATTTCCCGATTTTCCACTAATCTTCTTTTTAGCAGATATTCCTGTCGATTCGATAAATCCCTACCGGTTACTGCCTCTTTATTTGTAAAGGATTTTGCCAGGTCACAAAAAGAATCTGCATACCCAAGCAATTTCTTTTTTCCGTATGCAGGCAAATAGATTTCTTCTGCCTGTCCGCTTATCACTGCCATTTTCTTCATAATTATCCTGTCCTTTCCCCCTACCAGGTGATATACACCACTTACTTCTGCAAGAAAACAGTATAGCAAACCACCGTTGCATTATTTGTCGTTTTATCTCCGGTTTTTTTACTTTTTTCAGACAAAAAATGCGAATGACACTCTCTGCCATTCGCATCTATTTTTTCTCTTTAAAAATAATCTCGCCTTCATAAACCAGACCGAGCTTATCCTTTGCTATTTCTTCTGCATATTTTTTGGTTTTCGTATACTTACGAAATTCTTCTATCTCTTCCGCACGCCGCTCTTCCTCTGCAATCATCTCTTCCAGAGCGACCTCTTTTGCTGCATATATTTCTTTTTTTTCCCGCAGCTCTATACTTTTTATCCCGACCACAAGAAGAAGCATCACAACTGCCGTCGATACCAAAAACATCGCCAGTCGGTTTTGCCTCTTTTTACGGAACGCCAACCTTCTCTTTGCCATTTTAAACTCCCGATTACCCAAACTCTATTGTTTACATAAAATTATTTTAAGCAATTTTTTCCCTTCCGTCAACTTCTTTTTCACCCTGCGAATCCCCATTTTCAGGCGTTTCGGGGACTTTTTCCTCGCCCACATCATTCGATTTTTTACCATATTTAGTGGTTTCATAATTATTGAAAAAAACCTTCCCACAAGATGTAGTAGCTTTTTTATAAGAAGAGAAACATATTTTACAAATAAGAAACCCAATGTTTTTCTGTATAAAATCATTCCTACCATAGCACCTGCTACTGCAAACCAGCGTAGTACACCGTTATTTTCCCGAATCAACATTGTAAAAATTAATAATGAGCACACAATCCAATAGAGAAAATCCTCCAGAGAAACAGCAATCACATTATGTGGGATAATCCTTCTCAAAATGCGGAGAACATCATACAATACGGTAATCAATACACCCATAAGAAAGCAGTGAAATAAAAAATACAGCTCAAATATAATTTCCGGACTCATACTCACCTACTTAAACAGTCTTGCAAGGAAGGTTTCTCCCTTATTTCCATACCCGGAATTTTCCGAATATGTCAGGCTGTCAATCCGCCCTTCAATATCCACCTCGCCCTTTTCAAGGCTCAGTCGCTTCACATGAAGATCTCCGCCCTTCACCATCAGCATACCCTGCTCTGTTTCCAACAGCACCTCGCCCAAATCAAAAGACAATACATCAATGACGCCGTTTAAATTACATATATTTCTGTTTGTCAGTATACATTTATGTGCTTTTGGCCTGCCGTTTGTCAAATCTTCCATGAAAAAAGCCCCCATTATCATTCCTCATATAGTGTATGAGGAACTATGGTGGCTTATGACAATTTGATAAAACAGCTTTTCAGGCTTATCCTTTTATCATCTCATTATAGAATTATAAATAGCGGAACAGCTCTGCAGCAGCCTCTTTCTTTACAGTCTCCTGCACATCCAATACCTCCACTTTTACCTCTTTATTTCCGAACTGGATGGTCAGCACATCCCCTACCTTTACATTGGCAGATGCCTTTGCCGGTTTATCGTTAATGAATACTCGTCCCGCATCACAAGCCTCATTTGCTATGGTACGACGTTTAATCAGGCGGGACACTTTTAAATATTTATCTAATCTCATACTCGCTCCTTGTATCTGTCCGTATCGGACACTTCTATTGCTTATTTTGAGCAAAGCTTTTCTTATGAATTAAAAAAATGAGGCAGCTACCGAAGTAACTGCCCTTAGTCACATATTCTTATGCGTTTACTAAATCCTTTAATGCTTTACCAGCTTTGAATTTAGGAGCTTTGGAAGCTGCAATGCTCATAACTTCACCAGTCTGAGGATTTCTTCCTTCTCTTGCTGCTCTTTCGGATACTTCAAATGTACCAAATCCAACTAACTGAACTTTTTCACCTTTTTTTAATTCATCAGCAACAACATCTGTAAAAGCCTTTAAAGCCTTCTCTGCATCTTTTTTAGATAATCCAGCCTGGTCAGCCATAGCTGCAACTAATTCTGTCTTGTTCATT
>JAZNIP010000184.1:0-15666 GCA_045577575.1 Lachnospiraceae bacterium
GAAAGCAAGAGGAATACAGGAATGACAAAAAAAATACTGGTAACCGGTGCAGGAGGATTTATCGGCAATGCACTGGTAAACTATTTGCAGGAGAAAAAGAAACCGGTAATGGGACTTAGCTCCGGTGAATTGGATGTGACAGATAAGTCGGCGGTGGAAGCATTGCCGGCAGAAGAAATTGGTCATGTGATTCATATGGCGGGAAAGACCTTCGTGCCACGTAGCTGGGAGGAGCCGGAAGAGTTTTTCAGAACCAATACGTTTGGTACGCTACAGCTTTTGGAATTCTGTAAAAAGCATGAGATTCCAATGACGTATATCAGTGCCTATATTTACGGACCTCCGGAAAAAAATCCTATTCGGGAAACGGATAAAATTAATCCGAACAATCCCTACGCAAAGTCAAAATATATGGCAGAGGAGCTGTGCGAGTTTTATGCAATGCAGTTTGGAGTAAAGGTGAGCGTTATCCGACCCTTTAATGTATACGGAGCGGGACAGAAGGAGAGCTTTCTGATACCGCAGATTATTAGGCATGCCATGAATGAAGAATGTATTCGTGTTATGGATTTAGCTCCTAAGCGGGATTACATTTATCTGGAGGATTTGCTGGAAGCGATATACCTGACGGTAGAAAAAGTGCAGAAATACGATGTGTTTAATATCGGCTTGGGTGTTTCCTATTCGGTAGGAGAGGTTATCGATATGGTACAGGATATTCTGGGAAGCCAAAAGCCGGTAGCGTGTAAAAATGAAGTAAGAAGAAATGAATTGAACAATGTTGTTGCAGACATATCTCACGCAGAAGAGGTGCTTGGCTGGAAGCCGGCGCATACACTTAGAGAAGGGCTTGCCAAAATGATTGCACAGATGTAATACTGTGCAGGATTCAGGCAGAGATTGCATGAGAAGAGACATGAGTGTCATAAAGAAAGAGGAAATCAATGAATCGGAAACATGACAGAATATATATCATAGCAGAAATCGGGGGCAATTTTACGACCTATGAGCAGGCAGTAAAGCTGATAGATGCTGCAAAGGAGTCGGGAGCAGATGCAGTAAAGCTACAAACCTACAGAGCGGAGACTCTTTCCAGCAAAAAAGCGATTTTTGATATGGAAAATACGGGTGTAATCTCCCAGTTTGAGCTGTTTGACAAGTATTCGGTAGGAGAAGAACTGCACAGGCAGGTATTTGCCTATGCAAAGGAAAAGGGGCTGGATGTTTTTTCATCCCCTTCTCACAAAAGTGATGTGGATATGCTGGAAAAGCTGGGCTGTGATGCCTATAAAATCGGTTCGGATGATGCGGTAAATCTGCCACTGTTAAAATACATTGCTTCTTTGGGCAAGCCTGTGATTTATGCTACGGGCATGTGTACTTTGGATGAAGTGAGGGAATCCGTAGATGTGATGCTGGCAGAGGGGAATGAGCAGATTACGATTTTGCATGCCATTACGGCTTATCCGACGCATCCGGAGGATGTAAATCTGCGTGCGATGCAGACTTTAAAGAATACCTTTCCGAATTTGTCTGTGGGTTATTCCGATCATACGCTGGGAACAACAGCCTGCATTTGCGCAGCGGCAATGGGG
This sequence comes from Lachnospiraceae bacterium, assembly GCA_045577575.1. Taxonomy (GTDB): domain Bacteria; phylum Bacillota; class Clostridia; order Lachnospirales; family Lachnospiraceae; genus VSOB01. The sequence continues at coordinate 1,596 of JAZNIP010000184.1, forward strand.
GCAGAGGTATTGGAAAAGCATTTTACTTATGACAAAAATGCGGATGGACCGGATCATATGCATTCGGCAGACCCGGCGGAGCTGCGAGCTATTGTGGATGCGGTTCGTGAATTTGAAATGATGCGTGGACATGGCATAAAAATGCCTTCTAAGGCAGAGCATGGAACAAGACTAAATAATCGTAAAAGTATCGTACTCTGCAGGGATGTGAAGGCAGGAGAGGCTGTTTGTGCAGAAGCAGTGGATATTAAGAGACCGGGCTACGGTATTTCGCCCAAATTCCTTACGCAGGTAATCGGCAGAAGGGCTGCCCGTGATTTACAAAAAGACGATATTCTTACATGGGAAGATTTGACATAATTTATTTACAAAGGAGGCAGAGCTATGAACGTACTTGCAATTGGTGCTCATTTTGATGACATTGAGCTGGGCTGCAGCGGCAGTTTGAGAAAGCATGTGGAAAATGGAGATAAGGTAGTTATTTATGTGGCAACCAAATCCGGATATTCCGGTCCGGGACGGGGAACCGTACGCAGTAATGAAGAGGCATTGTCTGAGGGTGAAAAGGCAGCAGAGCTGATTGGCGGAAGATTAGTTTGCGGTGGCTTTGAAACCTTGCATTTGGAGTTTGAGGATGAGCTGAATGCACAGCTTGTGCAGTTGATTGAGCAGGAAAAAATTGATTTGATTTATACACATTTTAAGGATGATGTACACCATGACCATGCGGCACTTGCTAAGGCGAGTCTGCATGCCGGACGTCATGTGCCGCGTATTTTGATGTACCACAGCAATTGGTATCAGTCGGATGTGCGTTTTACACCGGATTTCTATCAGGATATTACCACGACGTGGGAAACAAAAGAGGCCGTGATTAAGGCGCATAAGTCTGAGTATGAAAGAACAGGCGGTGTATGGGTCGATTATTTCTATCAGGAAGCAGAAAACAATGGATTTATATGTGGTGTCAAGCTGGCAGAGGGCTTTCGATGTGTGAAATGGCTGGCATAGGAGGAAATGCGGTATGACAGGTATTATTATACAGGCAAGAACCGGTTCGACCAGATTGCCGGGAAAAATTTTAAAGGTGATTAATGACAGGACATTGCTCGACCATATTATAGATCGATTAAAAGAGCTTGAGGAGAAGGCAGTTGTTGTGATTGCTACCAGTACACTACCCGGAGACGATGCCGTGGAACAGTTTTGTAAAGAAAAAGGTGTTTTATGCTTTCGAGGCAGCGAATCCAATGTTTTGAGCCGTTATTATGAGTGTGCAAAGGAACATGGATTTTCGCATATCGTACGTTTGACAGCGGATAATCCTTTTGTGGATGTGACGGAGGTCGACCGGCTGATTGCGTATCATAAAGAATGTGGAAATGAATTTACGGAATCCTTTTCTCAACTGCCGATAGGTGTGGGAGCAGAAATTTTTAGTTTTTCAGCGTTGGAAGAGGATATGCAAAAGGCATCCATGCCCCATCATTTTGAGCATGTAGATGAGTATATTCTGGAGAATATGGATAAATTTAAAACAGGTACTTTACAGGTACCTGAGAGCAAGTGTATGCCGGAGGTGAGATTGACTGTCGATACGCAGGAGGATTATGAGAAGGCATGCTACATTGCAGCTCATTGCAAAACAGGACTTGCGACAACGGAGGAGGCAGTTTTCTTATGCTCGCAATATGCATAGAGTGTTCTCACCAAAGGGGGATGGGACATCTGTTTCGAGCCATCAATCTGATTGCGGTATTGGAGCAGAGAAATATTGAATATCTCCTTTTAGTCAATGAGGATGAAAATGCACTTGGAATTTTGCAGAAACATCATATTGTGCCTGAGATAGTAGATTTGTGGGATACACAGTCCGATTGGGAAGGCAGACTGATTGCAGAGAAACGGATTACTGTCTGGCTGAATGACAGACTGGATACGTCGGCGGTGACTGCGCAGCATGTAAAAGCGGCAGGGATACCGCTTTTTACCATTGATGATATGGGAGCGGGAGCATCGTATGCGGACGGTAATTTTGCCAGTCTGATTTTTGAACATACGCAGGCTGTACCCGGTAAAAGAGTATATGCCGGAAGTGATTATTTGATTTTAAATCCGGAAATCCCGGTGTACAGACGAATGCGAACCAAAATGGAAAACATATTGGTGACGCTTGGAGGCAGCGATACTTATGGCGTGACGCTGGAAGTGATTGACTTTTTAAAGAAATGGCAGCAGGAAGAGCCGGGAAAAAAGATTACAATTTTACTTGGACCCGGAGCGGCGATTCGAGAAGAAGCCGAGAAAGTCGTGCAGGATACGGATTTTTCTCTTGTATCAGGAGTACCGTCGCTGATTGCGTATTTTAATGAATTTGACCTTGCGATTACAGGCGGTGGAGTTACGGCGTTAGAAGCAGCGGCATCCGGGCTGCCGTGTCTTATTATAGCTAATGAGAAACACGAGATTCAAATCGGGCGACATGTGGAGAAGCTTGGCAGTGCAGTATTTGCCGGTTATTACAAGGAAATGAATTTGGATAAAATAAAGGAAATCACAAATGTGGAAGAGATGAGCAGATGCGGAATGACAGGGGTCAGTCTGCGGGGAGCGGAGCGCATTTGTGAAATTATGCTTTCACAGCAGGGCAGCAGATAAAGCAAAAGCCCATACTTTGTGAAGAGGAAGGAAAATAAAATGAAACCGGAAGAAAAGGTGGTAGTAATTCATCAGCCGGACTTTATGCCGTATTTGGGATTCTTTGACAGATTGCTGCATGCGGATACTTATGTGGTGTTGGAAACGGCGCAGTATGTAAACGGCACAAGTCGCAGTTGGATGAATCGCGATAAAATAAAAACCGAAAAAGGAGAGCAGTGGATTACCGTATGTGTAAAAAAGGCTCCGAGAGAAACTCAGATTAAGGACATTGTATTGTTGAACGACGGAAAATGGCAGAAAAATAATCTCGGTCTGCTTCATCAGAATTATCGGAAGGCGGAATACTACAAAGAGATTCTGCCTTATGTTGAAAAGCTGTACGGCGGTGAGTATACTTATTTTTGGGATTTTAGCTTTGCATCCATTAAGATGCTGATAGAGCTGTTCGGAATTGACATTGATATTGTCTTTTCCTCGGATTTAAAGCCGCAGGGAAAAAACAATGATATGATTGTGGATATTATGAATAAGCTGGGGGCTAAGACCTATTTATCAGGTACCGGTGCAGCGGATTATTATGAGGCAGAGGTTTATGAGAAGGCCGGTATCAAGGTAATCTGGCAGGACTTTAAGCATCCGGTTTATCCGCAGCAGTTCGGTGAATTTATTCCGTATCTGAGCAGTATTGATTTGCTGTTTAACTGTGGAATTGAAAAGTCAAGAAAAATACTTCGCGGAGAAGTATAGGGAGAAAAATATGTTCGTAAAAGATCCGATTAACTGGATAACAGAAAAGGTCAGACGGATTGCTCCACCGGTCAGATGGACATTTGCCATGACATTTCTGGTAGGAATTCTTGTTCATTTTTATAATATGAGCAATAAATTTTTTAATTACTTTGAAATGGGTAATATTTTTTCGGAAATGCCGCTATTGCAGGGAGATGTGGTAGCACTGGGACGATGGTTTATGCCGGTGGCGACCAATCTGTTTACCAGCTTTAGTACGCCGGTATTTAATACGTTGATTGTATTGTTCTATATGTCACTGGCTTCCGCACTTATCGTGGATTTGCTGAACATACGCTCTCGGGCATATGCCGTATTATTCGGTCTTGTGTTTGTTACTTTCCCGGGATTGACCTGTGTGTTTTCCTTTGGTGTGAACTGTGATGAAATTACGCTGTCTCTGCTACTGGGGATTTTATCGGCATATGCCTTTTATAAGTGGAAATACGGCGTGGTGTGGGGAGCGCTACTGCTTTGCCTGTCTGTGGGGGCGTATCAGCCGAGCATGGCGGCTACCATCGGAGTAATATATATGATGCTGTTTCTTAAGGTGTTTCGGGAAAAAACAGATATCAGGTCATTTGTGTTCTCTGCCGTAAAAGCAGTCGCTATGATGGCAGTGGGATTTATCCTGTATTATGTGATTTTGCAGATTATGATGGCGATTACGGGAGTGCAGCTCAGCGATTATCACGGAGTGGATAATATGACATCCTTTACCCCGAAAGGAATCGCAAAGGGACTTGTATATACTTATGGATACTTTTTATTCTATTTTTTTACAACTGCATATACTTATACAATCGGACGTATTGTGTGTAATGGTATCGGTGCGGTAGCATTTGTGTTGCTTCTTGTGAGGAGGATGCGGACAGTCCGCAGCAAAGATACAGATGGTGCAGGGACGGACAAGTGCTCCAACATTCTGTTAGGACTGTTATTTTGCTTTTTGCCGTTAGGGGTTAATGCGGCTCCGTTTTTAATGGCAGACAGGGTTGGCGCAGGCGTAGACCGCTACATGATATTTTCGCTCATGTTTTTATGGGCACTTTTGCTTGCTATGCTGGATGAATGCAGAAGTGAAAAAGTGACGTTTGTGTCATTAAAAACAGGCAATCTGGTACAGTGGGCAGGAATGTTTGCAGTGCTTGCGTCGATTGTAACCGGTTTTGTTATTGATAATCAGACTTATCATCGCATGGAGGCGATGACGGAGACAACGGGCTCATTACTGAACCGGATTGCCGGACGGATGGAGGAACATCCGCAATGGAACAAAGATATTCCGGTGTATTTTGTAAATTGCCGGGCTCTTGTGAATTTGAATTATGATGTGGAGATACCGGAGTATGATGCCATTCGCAATATGCCGGGTACCTTTTTGGCATCCTCATACAGTGAAGAAGCGATTGTGGACTATATGGAGGTTTATCTGCATTTTCCGATAAAGGAAGCGACTGTAAAAGAACGGGAACAGGTAGAAAAGAATCCGTTATTTGAGCAGATGGAAAGCTATCCCGCGGAGAGCTCCGTACAGGTAATCGATGGTGTTATGGTTGTGAAAATCAGTGATGGTGAGGAATATCGATGAAAAGCTTATCAATGAACGATTTATTTGTGGGACAGAAAGCGGAAAGAGACTTCCTTGTGACAGAGGAAACAGGAGTAGCCTTTGCGGAGGTGTCACAGGATAAAAATCCGATTCATCTGGATGAGGAATATGCCGGGGAGACCAGATTCGGAAAAAGGATTGCACACGGCATGCTGATGGGAAGCTATATATCCGGGATGATTGGTATGGAGCTGCCCGGAGAGGGGACCATCTATATGAAGCAGGAGCTGACATTTCTGCGTCCGGTCTATTATGGAGACAAAATTCGGGTGGAAATAGCAGTATCTGAGCTGCAAACCGAAAAAAAGCGTGCAGTCTTGTCTACGAACTGTTATAATCAGAACGGTGAACAGGTTGTTGCCGGCAGTGCATTGGTAAAGCCGAGGGAGGAATAGACTATGCCGATATTATCATATATGGACAATATATTTAAACTAAGCCACTGTTTTGTAAACAGGGATTACAGCAGTATTCGGGAACATATTTTGTCGATGAAAGAGGAATTAAACTATCGCTATGAGGAAGGCGGAGAGGTCTGGGGCTATCAGATTTCCAAGAATGTTCCGGTTTCTAAGCTGTACGGTTTTGATGCCTATGTAGTACGCTTCTATTTTACAAAGGTGGATACACTGCACAATGCACATCAGGAAAAGATTATGGAGCGTGTGTTTGCTGCCTTGAAAAAAGAAATGGCAGTCTGCAAGGGGTATTATAATTTGCGTCTTCCGGCACATGTGGTTGATGTACTCAAGGGCTTTAACAAATATCTGACAGACGGTATCTTTTGCGGAGGTACAGTAGAGCAGGTGGTAAGCGGTAAGGAAGTGGAGATTCCGAAAAAAGAAGGAATCCGCGTATTTTTTGCAGAAAGAGAATATTTAAAGGAGCATCGGGAGGAGCTTCTGAAAATGACGTATTCTTCCTTTGCATCCTATCAGGGACAGTATCATATTTCGCCTGTTACGGATGAAAAGGCGGGAATCATTTATGAAAACTGGATTGAGGGTTATTTTGAGAATTTTGAGGACAATCGCATTTTTGTAGTAGAGTATGAAAATGAGCCAATCGGCTTCTGTACGATTGGAGAGGACGAGCATGTGGTAGAAGGACAGCTTTCTGCGATTTCTTCTGATCATCGTAAGCTGGGAGGTTATCGTACGCTGATTTCTTCGTTGATAAATTATGCTTATAAGAACGGAAAAAGCTTTACGGCAAGTACTCAGTTTGACAATTATATCGTACAGGGAACGTGGAATTCTCTCGGTATGAAGCCGTATTTTTCATTTTACAATTATCATTTTGACAACAGGTAGGAAAAGGACAAAGGATGAACAGCGTATTATATCTGGTTCTGCCTTGCTATAACGAAGAAGAGGTTCTGCATGCGACGGCAGCTACATTGGAAGAAAAATATCAGGCATTGATTTCGGAAGGGAAAATCAGTCCGGAAAGTAAGATTATGCTTGTCAATGACGGGTCTAAGGACAGTACATGGAAGATTATAACGGAGCTGTTTCACAAGAACCCGGTTTTTTGCGGAATCAATCTGTCCAGAAACAGGGGACATCAAAATGCAGTTTTGGCAGGTCTGATGACGGCAAAGGAGAAGGCAGACGTGGTAATTTCCATTGATGCCGATTTGCAGCAGGATATTGATGCCATTGATTTGATGCTGGAAAAATATGAAAACGGCTGTGATGTGGTATATGGTGTACGAAATGCCAGAGATACAGACGGGTTTATAAAAAAGAATACCGCACTTGGTTTTTACAAGCTCATGCAGTTTATGGGCTGTGAGGTGATTACCAATCATGCGGACTATCGCCTTATGTCCAAACGGGTGATTGAAAGCCTCGCCCAGTATGGTGAGGTCAATCTGTTTTTGCGCGGTCTGATTCCCACCATCGGTTATCCATCGGATATTGTCTATTTTGATGTGCGGGAGCGTCAGGCCGGGGAATCCAAATATACGATGAAAAAAATGATTTCTTTTGCAGTTGATGGAATTACGTCGTTTAGTATCAAGCCTCTTCAAATGATTACCGTGATGGGATTTCTGATGCTGTTTGTAAGTATTATCATGATTATTACAACTATCGTTGATTATTATGCGGGACGTACCGTGCCGGGTTGGTCATCCAGCTATTGCTCGACATGGTTTATCGGCAGTGTGCAGCTTTTGTCTTTGGGTATTATCGGAGAATATATCGGAAAGATTTATATGGAAACAAAGCATAGACCCAGATATCATATTGAGTCGTATCTTTGGTCATGCGCTGAAAAAAAGGAAAATGAGGAATGACAAAAAAACAAATTATTGCAGTCGTTCTGAGTGCTGTGATGCTGCTTTTATCAGGATATGCGGCAATTAGGACGAATGAGATTTTGGTACGAAAAACCAGTCGGAATCGTATGCAGGATTTGATAGAAGGGGAAACCAATAAAGATATTTTGTTTGTTGGGACAAGTCACATCATGGATGGGGTAATCCCTGTGGAACTTTGGAACGAGCAGGGATATACATCTTATATTCTTTGCAGTGAATATAACGATATGGACAGAAATGTGCCCATGCTTAAATTAGCGATTCAGTATACAAAGCCGTCGCTCGTTGTGCTGGATGTAGACAATTATTGGGATAAAAGCTCTGAAGAGAATACGTTGAACGGTTATCATGAGTATGGAGATGCATTTCCGCTGACACCGGAAAAAATAAGTACTACAATGGAATTGTATTCCGATAAGGAGTCAAGAATGGAAATCCTGTTTCCGATTTTGCGCTATCATGACAGGTGGAAGGATTTGTCAAAAGGCGATTTTCGCAAAAAGGGAAGCTATGATTATCTCAAAGGATATGAATTGTCGGCAGATGTACAAGAGATTGAATTGTATGAGAATGTGCCAAAGGAAAACGGAGTCTTATTGGAAGATACATATGGAGTGGCAGCAATAGAGCAATTTATTGACGAATGCCGAAGCAGGGAAATAGAAGTATTGCTGGTTACCATACCTTTTGCTGCCGATACAGAAGAGCAGACTTATTTACAGGGAATTCATAAATTAGCTGAGAAAAAGCAGGTGACATACCTTAACCTAATGGAAGAAGGACTTGTGGATGAGGAGACGGATTTTCGTGATGAAGGTCATCTGAATGTATATGGTGCTGAAAAAGTTACGGCTTATATTGGAGCATATATTAAAGGGCATTATGATGTTCCGGTAAGAAATAAAGACGCTGAATATTTACAGGAGTGGAATGCTGCTTACGAGGAATATCAGGAAGAAAAAGCGGATGAGATTTCAAAAACGGAAGATTGATGATTGATTTAGGATATTTAAGGTCAAATAGTAAGAAAAACAGGAGGAAAAGACATGGAACAGGTATTAGAAATTTTACAGGGAGTAAAACCAACATTGGATTTTGAGGTGGAAAAGGCATTGATTGATGATGCACTTTTGGATTCCTTTGACATCATTTCCATTGTAAATGAGCTGAATGAAACATTTGATATTGAGATTACCGTTGCAAATCTTCTGCCGGAAAACTTTAATAGTGCAGAAGCGATATGGGCATTGGTACAAGAATTGCAGGAAGCATAATCTATGAGTATATTGTCGATTAAGTTTTTGCTTTTTTTCAGTATTTTGATTTTAGGTTATTATATTATACCGTCAAAATACAGATGGATTGCATTGTTGATAGGAAGCTATGTATTTTATGCAATGGGAAATCCCAGATGGCTGATTCTGATTTTATTTACTACGATACAGACTTTTTTGGCAGCAAAGCTTATAGGAAGACTTAATTGTCAGATAAAAGAAGATGTTAGGAAGCTTGAAGATAAGGAAGCACGTAAGGCGGCGAAGGATAGAATCGTACGAAAGAAAAAGTGGATTGTGGCAATTACACTGGTGCTCAATTTTGGTATTCTGTTTTTCTTTAAGACCTTTTATCTTTGGAATGAAGTATCACTTTTACTGCCTCTTGGGATATCGTTTTATACATTTCAGACAATAGGATATCTGGTAGATGTGTACCGTGGTAAGTATGAACCGGAAAAAAATCTGTTGAAATATGGGTTGTTTGCGGCTTATTTTCCGCAGATTATTCAGGGACCTATTAATCGTTTTGACAAGCTGATGCCACAGTTTTTTGAAGAGCGTCATTTTGAGTGGCATAGAATCAAGATGGGGTTTTGGCTCTTTTTGTGGGGAATGTTCAAAAAGGTGGTAATTTCTGACCGGGCGGCGATTTTTGTTTCAGCGGTTTTTGGGGAAGAATTAAAGGATACACAGGGAGCTATCATTGTTGCCGCGGTTTTTTTATTCAATCTGCAGCTCTATACGGATTTTTCGGGTGGTATTGATATGGTGCAGGGCATTTCCCAGATGTTGGGAATTGAGCTTGCCGAGAATTTCCGCAGACCATTTTTCTCAAAAACGTTGGGAGAATATTGGAAGAGATGGCATATGTCTCTGGGCGCATGGATTCAGGATTATGTATTCTACCCGATTGCGATGTCAAAAAGCTTTGCTAAAATTGGAAAGAATACAAAAAAGATTTTTGGTAATCATGTAGGCAAGATGCTTCCGGGTGCAATCACTTCAGTAATTACCTTTGTGCTGATTGGTCTTTGGCATGATGCAACATGGTGCTATGTAATGTATGGATTGTGGCATGGAATTCTTACCGGTCTGTCGAATTTGTGCGAGCCTGTTAATCGGAAGATAAATACTGTTCTGGAAATTCGCACGGACTGTATGAGCTTTCGGTGGTTTCAGCGTTTACGTACATGGATGATAGTTTCTGTCGGAGAAGCGTTCACGTTAGCAGGAACAATGGCTGCGGTAGGAGTTATGTTTAGGCAGATATTGTTTGAATTTAAGTATTATGCACTGATTTTAAGTATTACTGAGTTCGGTCTGGATGAAAAGGATTTATTTGTACTGTTTTGTGCGACATTGATTCTTATTTTCATTAGTATGAAACAGGAAACAGGAGTACGCATTCGTGAAGCGCTGGAACGGCAGAATATTTGTTTCCAGTGGATTGTAGTTGTAGGTATAATTCTTGTATGTGCTGTATTTGGAGTATATGGTCCGGGCTATGATGCCGCAGCATTTATTTATGGCGGGTTTTAAAATGAACGATGCAAATATTATTTTTCATGCGGATGATTTTGGGGCTAATCGTGAAATTTCCGAGCATATCTTGGAATGTTATCGGGAAGGGGCACTAAACTCCTTGAGTGTGTTACCGAACAGCCCCTGTTTGAAAGAATGTATGGAATTATTGGAGACTTATCGGAAAGATATTGCGATAAGTCTTCATTTAAATCTGGCAGAAGGACGCTGTCTGGCTGAGCCGGAGCGGGTGTCGGCTTTGGTGGATGAGAGAGGCATGTTTTCGGTTTCCTTTTTTAAGGTATTGTTACTGTCCTTTACGGGGAAGCGAAAGGAGCTAAAAAGACAGATGCAAATAGAAATGAAGGCACAGATACGGGAGATGCTTCCTTATGTGGAGGAGCTTCGTCTTGACAGCCACCAGCATTATCATATGATACCTCTGGTGCTGAAAAGCATTTTGGATGCGATAGAAGAACTGAAGCAGGAGGGAGAGCAGGTGCCGGAAATTGCGTTTATCCGAATTCCGGCAGAGTCACTCGCTCCCTTTTTTAAGCATCCGAAGCTTTGGAGCACATATCGTCCTATTAATCTGATAAAAAATGTTGTGCTAAACACATTAAGGCTTATGGACAGGCGACTGTTGGCAGCTTATCAGAAAAGAACAGCGGTTTTTTGGGGAATATTGATGAGTGGCAGGATGGATTTGGAAAGGGTTTCTGTTTTGCGTGCGGATTTTGAGAAAATTGCGAAAAGAAAGCGGTTGCCATTGGAGATTTTGTGCCACCCCGGTGGAGTAGAGAAGCCGGATGAGCTTATGGATGGAGAAAACCATAACTGCGCAGCGTTTTATATGGACAAGGGCAGGAAGATAGAGAAAGAGATGCTGTTGAGTATGCAAAAATAAAAATATAGCAGAGAGTAATCTCCGCTATATTTTTATTTTTTGCTAATTTTAATAATAACAGTATTGCCTTTTTGTACCACACTTTCCGTTGCGGGCCAACAAGGCATTTTCTGAAATAAATCAGAGTTTTGTATCTGCTGCTGTTCCTCTTCGGAGGCATTTTCTAAAAATAATCCAAAGTAGGTATCCATCATAGCGACAAAATGTTCCTGCTCCGATATGACATAGCTGTCGCGTACACCTGCCATAGCAGGAGGCAGATTGAGTGATATGGTATCGTAGTCATCAAAGTGTCCGATAATACAGAGCTTTTCTGCATTTTCAAAATCATCCAATTGCTCAATGCGGTCTGTCATGCGTGCAATCAATTCGTAAGTCATGTGATTGCTGGTTGTCATATACAGGTAGCTGATGTTGTCAATCAGAGCAAAATTAAAAACATTCAGTCCGGTTACAAGAACGCAACACCATGCCCAAAAAGGTGACTTATATGACGCGGGTGTCATATTATCGTAAATGAGCACCGGAAGTATATAAATCAGGCTGAAGCATGCGTACATGAGCATATAATAACGCACGGTCGGTGATAGGAAATAAATCATGGAGCATGCAAAGGGAATTGCAGCAAAGCAAAGCAACAGCATGATAAAATTTCCTACACTTTTGTAAAGCTTTTTTCGGAAAATGATCTGCAAAAGAAGTACAGCCAACAGAAAAAGCATACATACATTTAATATTTTATAAAAGTTTATCCGGTCTAGGGGACCAAAGAAGAAATATACAAAATCGATAATACAATTTTTTATGGCGAGGATAAGACCAGGACCGTCAGGAAGTGCCATTGAGGAAATTCCGTTATAATCGCTTGTGCGGACTCCTTCGATAACAGTTAGCAGCTTGTTGCAAATCAGATAGAGTAGTGTACCGAGTCCCCCCATAATGAGAAAACGGAGCCAGTAGGATGGCAGCCGGCGCATGTCAAGACGTTCTTCCAAAAGCTGCATAATGCTCCAGGCTAAAATCAGAAGAACTGCATAAGAGACATATGCCTGATAAGAACCATAAGAGAATGCAAGCAAAAGAATGCCAGCCAGAAAGCCGCGTCTGCATTTTAAGGTAATCAGAACAGAAAGTGTGGCTGTCAGCATAGCGAGAAAATAGCCGTCTGCCGTATACATGTAGGCGAAAGTACCTGCCACACTGGGAAATGCAACGGTCAGTGCGCTGATAAGAAAAATGCTTGTTTTCTTTTGCAAAGAAAAAATTTCTGTCAAGCAGACACAGGAAAGACTGATATAAATAAGTGAAAGAAGACCGATAATCCATTGCAAATCATAGTAGGAGCTGATGCCGCAGCCTAATGTCAGAAAGCAACGGCCGATATGAATTGTATTCTGGTTGCTGTGAAAATTATAGACAGAATCCCAGGTCAGAAGATGGTTGGTCAGTCTGTAAAAGTGAATTAACAGACCGCAGAAAAAAGCAGAAAAAAAGGCAAATGTCCATTCCTTTTTAATCTGCTGTTTCATTGTATGAAAAAATGTTTCAGGATACATGGAAATCTCCTTGCGATGTATGATATATTATATTGTAATCTATTTTATAGAAAAAATCAAAAAACATTTCTTTGTATAAAAAAGCCATACAAAAGAATAAAAGGATATTGACATGTTAAAGAAAATCAGCAATCAAAAAATACTTATTATTGTTTTATGTTTAATTGGTATCGGAATAGGAATAAAGCTGGAAAAGGACATGCTGGATGATAATATGCTTCATGTCAACGAGGTGTGCACGAAAAATTTGTCTATAGTAAGTATAAATGGCGATAAGTATACAGATGGCTATATTGAGTTGTACAATGCGGGAGACAAGCCTATACATTTAGATGAATATTTTATTTCCAACAGAGCAGAAAAAGATTCAAGTATTGCATTGCCGGATAAAATGATACCTCCCGGGGATTATTTGATGCTGTATATAGAGCATAACGGAATGAGTGATGATAAGAATATCGTTTTGGATATGGAAATGAAGGGAGAGCGGCAGGGCGTTTATCTGATGAATGCCAGAGGAAAGATACTAAGTTCTTTGGAGTTCCCTGAATTACAGGTAAATATGTCATTCGGAAGAAAGGAGGATGGAGGAGAAGAGTGTGTGGCACAGAACTGCACACCGAATCTGTCCAATGATGGTGCGGTAGAGGTAGAGTTGCCTATATTGAAAGATGCTCCTGTGTTTTCTGCAGACAGTGGATTTTATGAGGATGAGTTTTATCTGACTCTTACCGCCGACGAAGAATACGAGATATATTATACATTAGACGGAAGCACACCTACGAAAGAAAGCTGTCTCTATCAGGAACCGATTCATATTATTGATGCGAGTGCAAATCCGAACGTATTGTCGGCGAGAACGGATATGTCAAATTCAGAATATAAAGTGCCGGAAGAACTGATTGATAAAGCAACAATTATTAGGGTGTCGATGTATGATGAAAACGGAAATAAAAGTGAGACGGTTACAAAAACATATTTTGTGGGTAAACACATGCTTGAAAAATATGACAATGATATTCCGGTAATGTCTTTTGTAGCTGAGCCGGATGACTTGGTGGGGTATGATGAAGGGATCCTTGTGCTAGGAAAAGAATTTGATTATTATGTGGATGTTATGCATGGCGAAGTAGAAGGGATGAGCGATTTTGGTATAGTTGCAAATTTTTGGTCAAAAGGGAAAAAGTGGGAAAGAGAGAGCTGCCTTGAATTTTTTAGTGAGGGACAAAAGATACAACAAAATATAGGGATAAGAACCAGAGGAAAATCGAGCAGTCAGGGTCCGCAGAAGTGTTTTACTTTATATGCAAGGAAAATATATGATGATAACAAATATTTTCAATATGATTTTTTGCAAACAGGTGTCCAGAATGAAAAGTATGTGCTGAAGCCGGGAGTTATTTTGCTCAGAGACGCGTTCAT
>JAZNIP010000185.1:0-4115 GCA_045577575.1 Lachnospiraceae bacterium
GTAAAGGCTTTGATTTTTTTTGCATCACAGGCCGGATTGGTACAATACAATGCCTCCACATCATTTGCCTTCTGAATTTTGGTAGGCTCACCGCACACCGGACAGCATTTGGGCGGCTGAATTGTCCCACTGCCCGTCAGATTTTCTGCAATCTGCGGGATAATCATGTTTGCCTTATACACGGTAATCCTGTCACCGATTCCAAGCTTTAATGCCTTTACAATACTTACATTGTGCACAGAGGCACGACTGACCGTCGTTCCCTCCAGCTCTACAGGCTCAAATATGGCAACCGGATTAATCAGACCGGTGCGACTGGCACTCCATTCTATCTCCTTTAAAACCGTTTCTGCCTGTTCATCTGCCCATTTAAACGCAATGGAATCTCGTGGAAATTTCGCCGTCATCCCCAGCGCTCTGCCATACTCCAAATCATCCAGACTAAGCACAAGTCCGTCTGACGGTATATCATAGGTCTGAATCTCCTTTTCAAATAATGCCACAGCATCTAAAATCGTACCTGCATTTACCCTTTTATAATCTACGACATCAAAGCCCTGCTCCTTCAAAAACAAAAGCTGTCGTTCTCTGGAATTTTGAAAATCAACTTCCTCCGCACTCACTAATGCAAATGCATAAAAACGCACATTTCTGCCTGCTGTCACTTCGTTATTAAGCTGACGTACCGAACCGCTGCAAAGATTTCTCGGATTTTTATATTTTGCTGCTGCATCCGGTATTTCCGCATTGATTTTCTCAAAATCCGAATAGGTAATGACAGCTTCTCCTCTTAACACAAGATTTCCCCGATACGCAATCTGCAACGGAATATTTTTAAACACACGGGCATTGTTTGTTACAATTTCTCCGATTTCACCGTTTCCTCTCGTAACCGCCTTAATAAGAACGCCTTCCTGATAATGAAGTACAATCGTCAATCCGTCCAGCTTCCAGCTCAAAATTCCTTCCTTATCATTCAAAAAATCCTGCAATTCTTCTCTCTGCTTTGTCTTTCCCAAAGACAGCATACGACTCTCATGCGCTTCCTTCGGCAGTTCTTCCACCGCCTCATATCCAACCCGAACAGTCGGACTGTTAGCAAGCACAATCCCGGTCTCTTTTTCAAGCTGCTCCAGGCGGTCATAAAGTCTGTCATATTCCAGATTACTCATAATTTCACTATTCTGGGCATAATACACCTTTGCGGCGGCATTTAAACGTTCAACAAGCTCCTGCATTTCCTGTTTTGGACTTAGCTGTTCCATTCTGTCTTTTCCACACTTTCTTTTCTATTTTTCTGCCAATCGATATAGTTCTTTTAATTCTTCCCCGGTAACAATCCGATATTCACCCTCATGCAAACCGTCCAGTCCGATATTCATCACCCGCACTCTCTTCAGCGAAATGACCTCCATCTGAAATTCCTTGCACATTCTGCGAATCTGACGATTTAATCCCTGTGTTAAAATGATACGAAATGTATATTTCCCTACTTTCTCAACCTTGCAGGGCCGCGTTGTTACTTCCAATTCTCTCAGCCAAACGCCTTCTGACATTTTTTCCAAAAAGTCATCTGTTATTTCCTGTCTGGTTTTTACAATATATTCTTTTTCATGACCGCTTGAGGCCTTCATCATACGCTGAATAAGCCCTCCGTCATTGCTCAAAAGAAGCAGACCTTCCGAATCCTTATCCAGTCTGCCTGCGTAGGTCACGCGCACCGGATAACCAATTTCCTCCGTCACCTTACGAGCTGCAAATTTATCACGCTCCGTACAGGTAACTCCTGTCGGCTTATAATATGCCAATACCACTTTTTCATCCCGACTGCGAAGTACCTTTTTTCCTACCATAACCATATCTGCTCCGGTCACCTTTGCTCCCATCCCCGCCGGTTTACCATTTATCGTCACTTTACCCGCCGCAATGAGCTTATCCGCATCCCGCCTGGAACAGATACCGCATTCTGCCAAAAATTTATTTAAACGTATTTCTTCCATAATGTCTTCACCCATTCATTATTATATGAGAAAAAACATTTTTTCACAAGAAAAAAGCTCTTACGAATCAACCTCGTAGGAGCTCTTTCCTGTTCTATGTGATTATGCAATGACAGCTACTTTGTTGCAGCCGCCTTTGTTGCCACAATTGCCACGCCGGTACCGGCAACATTTTCCAGTACCACATCACCGATTGCAATCGGTGCTTTTGCTATCACTTGATTAATTTCCTTCATGCATTCAAAAATCTTGCCCTTCGGAATATCTTCTTTTGTCTTTACCGATACAAACGGTCTGTCACCACCATCCACTTTCACGGTAGAAGTAACAATTCGGGTCGGATTGGTCACTTCTTTTTCTGCATAAGTCTTTCCGCGAGGACAGGTATTGCCTGTTACTTCCACTACATTTCCGCCGTCCATCGTAACAGTAAGGGGACATCCCATCGGACAGCCGATACAAATCAGTTCTCTCTTTTCCATGTCACGTCACTCCTTTTCTATTTTTACGGTAATACTCTGCAAATCAGGATATGCTGCCAGCTTTGCTTTCTGCAAAATTACTTCTTCCATTTCACCCGGAGCCATAACCTGTTTCTTTCTATGCATTACTCTCTCATCGTTGTAATATACACTTATGTAAGAATCCTTGAAAACAGCTCCTACACGGAAACGTACGGTAAGCAAATCATCCATTTTCTCTACATTAATATGTCTCGGCACGGTATAGCGTGCACCTTCCGTAGCAATAATCGGAATATCCTTTCCAACATCCGCAGCCAGCTCGCCTTTGATATATTTTGCCGCATTAACACCTGCTCTTCCTGCTTCTTCCGATACAAAGTCAACCAAATCATGTACATGAAGTACATTACCACAGGCGAACACACCCGGAATACTTGTTTCCAGACTTTCATTTACTACCGGTCCCGATGTTACACGGTCGATTTCCACTCCCATTCCGTTCGAAAGCTCATTTTCCGGAATCAGACCAACAGAAAGGAGCAGTGTATCACAGGTATATTCTTCCTCCGTACCCGGAATCGGTTTATTCCTTTCATCCACCTGCGCCAGTGTAATACTTTCCAGACGTTCTTTTCCTTTTACATCTACCACGGTGTGGCTCAGCTTCAGCGGAATACCATAATCATCCAAGCACTGCACAATATTACGCTTCAGACCACCGGAATACGGCATCAGCTCTGCCACAACCTTAACTTTTGCACCCTCCAATGTCATACGTCTTGCCATAATGAGTCCGATATCTCCGGAACCGAGAATAACGACTTCCTTACCCGGCATATAGCCTTCCATATTTACAAGACGCTGTGCAGTACCTGCCGAAAAAATACCTGCCGGACGATAACCCGGAATATTCAGAGCACCTCTGGAACGCTCTCTGCATCCCATTGCCAATATCACAGCCTTTGCCTGAATCTGGAACATACCCTCCTCACGATTCATAGCTGTTACAACCTTTTCTGCGCTGATATCCATAACCATTGTATTGAGCAGATACTCTATGTTCAGTTCTTTTACTACATCAATAAAACGACCTGCATATTCCGGTCCGGTCAGCTCTTCCTTAAATGTATGAAGCCCGAATCCATTGTGGATACACTGATTTAAAATACCCCCCAGTTCTTTATCTCTTTCCAGTATCAAAATACTGTCAATTCCTGCCTTTTTAGCAGATGCTGCCGCTGCGAGTCCGGCAGGGCCTCCGCCTACAATAACAATATCATATGATTTCATAGACTTTCCCTCCTATACGTTCTCTTTCGTGCGGCCTGTCACGATTTTGGAATTGCCGCCGGACTTTGTAATATCTTCCATGCTTAACTTCAATTCTCTTTCCAGAATTTCCATTGTTCTGGGACTGCAGAAACCGGACTGGCATCTTCCCATACCGGCTCTTGTACGTCTCTTCACACCATCTAAGGATTTTGCACCTACCGGTCTGTGAATTGCATCTATGATTTCTCCTTCGGTAATGGATTCACAACGGCAGATAATGGTTCCATATGCCGGATTTTCTTTAATTAATTTATTTCTTTCCTCTAAACTCAGCTTAGACGGATCCAACAGACCTTTTCTTGTGGCAACAAAGTCTTCT
>JAZNIP010000186.1:0-3325 GCA_045577575.1 Lachnospiraceae bacterium
CCTTTACCCACTCAAAGCCTTCCCAGCTATTATCAACCTCGTACATACACGGATATTTACGATAAAGCTTTAACAGCTCTGCCACATAATCCTGCATTCCCCGATTCATATCTTCTCCGAGCAGGAACCAATCAATTTCTCTTTCCTCGCTCCATTCACGCTCCTGGCCAAACTCCTGGCCCATAAACAGTAGTTTTTTGCCCTCATGACCAAACATATAAGTATATCCGGTACGCAGATTTGCGTATTTATCCTTCGGATATCCCGGCATCTTATTCAGCATAGAGCATTTCAAATGTACTACTTCATCATGAGAAAGAGGAAGAATATAATTTTCACTGTCATTATAGCTCATGGCAAAGGTCATTCCGTAATGATTTCCCTTACGGAATAAAGGATCCAGCTTCATATATTCACAAAAATCATGCATCCATCCCATATTCCATTTAAAGGAAAAATGCAGACCTCCATCCTCTACATCACCGGTTACCTTTGGCCATGCGGTAGACTCCTCAGCAATCGTCATAACTCCCGGATAGCTTCCGCGAATAACAGAGTTCATATGCTTGAAAAATTCAATAGCCTCGAGATTTTCATTACCGCCATATATATTGGCAACCCACTGTCCGTCCTGTTTACCGTAATCCAAATACAGCATGGATGCCACTGCATCTACACGCAGACCGTCAATATGGAACTCTTTAATCCAAAACAACGCATTGGCAATGAGAAAATTCACTACCTCATTTTTTCCGTAATTAAATATCTTTGTTCCCCAATCGGGATGCTCTCCCAAACGGGAATCCGGATGCTCAAAAACCGCATTTCCGTCAAAATCCGCCAAACCATGTGCATCTCTCGGAAAATGTGCAGGTACCCAATCCAAAATGACACCAATTTTATTTTTATGTAATGTATTAACAAGATACATAAAATCCTTCGGTGTACCGTAACGGGAGGTTGGTGCATAATATCCTGTTACCTGATATCCCCAGGAACCGTCAAACGGATGCTCCGCAATCCCCATTAGCTCTACATGCGTATAACGCATTTTTTTCAGATATTTTACAAGAGCATCAGCAAACTCCCGATAATTATAATAGCTTTCCTCATCCTTTCGACCCGGATGCCTCATCCATGAGCCGATATGACATTCATAAATTGCAAGAGGCTCCTTATTCATATCCTTCTGCTCTCTTGCCTTTATCCATTCACTGTCTGACCATTTCATATCGGAAATATTCGTTACAATTGAAGCAGTTTCCGGTCTCATCTGTGCATAATTTGCAAAGGGATCTGATTTATACAGCTTTCTGTCATCCTGAGCAGTAATTAAAAATTTATACTGTGCTCCTTCCTTTACTCCCGGAACAAACAATGTGTAAATTCCACCCGGACCGATTTTTTTCATTTCATCGGCTTCCTCATTCCAATCATTAAAGCTGCCTATTACATGAACCTTCTTTGCATTCGGTGCCCATACCGCAAAAAAGACTCCCTTTTTTCCGTTCTCTACCGATAAATGTGCTCCTAACTTTTTGTAAATATCATAATGAGTCCCCTGTGCAAATAAGTACTGATCCGCTTCTGAGATAAAAACAGTTTCCTGCCCTGCCATAATATCCTCCTTTATACGAAATCCTTTTCTCTTAAAATAATCATATCCTCATCATCATATCGTTTTCCGAAAAGTATATCCATAAAATGTCCGATATTCTTTTTATCCGCATGATAAATTGCTTCTTCTACAATTTCTTTTACTTCTTTTGTTGTTACGGAATGTTCACTCGTCTGTAACTCAGCAATTCTCGTATACAAAGCAAGCACTCCAAGCTCATCAATGGAATATTCTCTTTCCTGTGCATATCTTCTTCCGTATAATACAAGAGAATCATTATCCATCGCCTCAATATCAATCCGAAGATTAAAATTCTGCGTAAGCATTTTGTAATTGTCAAGTAACTTATTCATATTAATTTTGGTATCTTCCAAAATTACGATAATACCCTGTTTTTCCTGCTCCAACAGCTTTATCATGGACTTTACCGTTTTTTCCTTCAGATTACCCGCACCCTCAACAATCAGGGCACCATTACTGAGCTTTTCAAAGGTTTTTTCCAAATCCTTGTTATTCAAAGCCTGTCCGGTAATCTTTGCCATTCTGCCGGAAAAATTACTGTCAGTCATCTGAATTTCTTTCATAATATTTTTCGCCAGCTTTATGGAATCCATCCCGGGCTCACCTGTCAGAATGACATTTCCCGTATAGGAAGCCAGACTAATATTATCCAGCGTTTCTAAAATCTGATTCCTTGTGGACTTTGTCTGAATAAAAGAACCAAACAATTTTTTCTCTTCCGGTGTCATGACACGCTCTGCCTTTACCGGCTTCTCTTCTTTATTAGATTCCTCTTTTCCTTTTTCTGTTACGTTCTCTTCCGGCTGAGTCTTCTCTTCTACTGCTTCTTCTGCCTGAGTCTTTTCCGTTACGGTCTCTTCCGGCTGAGTCTCCTCAACTACCGCTTCTTCTGCCTGAGCCTTTTCCGTTACAGTCTCTTCCGGCTGAGTCTCCTCTTCTACTGCTTCTTCTGTTTTCTCCGGCTCTTCTGCCTTCAAAAGCTTATCACTTTTTTTCGCAATTGTACCATTCTTTTCTTTTTCAATGGAATCCTCTGCAAGTGCATCCAATTCTGCCAAAAGTCCCTGCTTTGTCGAAGCATTAAACTGAGAGAAAATTTCGCCGGTCTGTTCCTTTACACGTTGTCTGACTGCTTCCGCACGCTTTTCCTCATTTTCTTTCTTCATGCGTTCCCATTCTAAAAGAATGTCTTCGATACTCATCTGTCCGGTAATCTGCTTTTCAACTACCGTTTCCTCCTGAGAAACTGCAAGACTAATCTGTCCGTCATACTCCTGTGAAAGCAGATTATCAAAATTCTCATTTTTTTCTTTTGCCATGCTTTCTGCAGACGGCATTACAACCGGTGGACGGGTATTTTGTATTATTTTCGGAATTTCACCTGTATTGCTCATCTTAACAACACGTATTTCTTCTTCCACAGGTCTTTCTTTTTCAACTGCTTCTTCCATCGGAGGAATCTCTGTCGTATCAGTATCTTCAAAGAAAATTTCTTCTTCCTCCGCATCCGGTACTTCTTCTGGCAAGCTTATCTCTCGGATTTCTCCCGTGTCCTCTCTAAGCAGACCGGAAATGATTTCTCTTGTAAAATCTCCCGGTCCTTCTACATTTATTTCTAAGTCGGATCGTAGCCATGTCGTTCTGTGAGCCAAGGAGTTGATTTATGACATTGTCTTCCTAAGACCC
>JAZNIP010000187.1:0-4245 GCA_045577575.1 Lachnospiraceae bacterium
AGGATGAACCGAACAGATGAAATTTGTAATCAGGCATGAAATAAAAGGACGCATCCGCGTTCATATAGTGCAGGAGCGGATGTCTTTTCGGGAAGCAGATGTTTTGCAGTATTATTTTAGTATGCAGACCGGTGTTTCGAGTGTAAAGGTGTACGAAAAGACCGGAGATATGACCATTCACTATGATACAGAGCGTGAACGGATTCTGCAGCTATTAAAAGCCTTTTCTTATGAAAAAGCGGAAGTGCCGGATTGTGTATTGCAAAATTCGGGCAGAAAGCTGAACGAATATTATCGGGAAAAAATGACGGAAAAGGTACTTTGGTGGCTGGGACGGAAGATTTTTTTGCCGGCAGACATCAGAGCCTGTATTACGACCGTGAAGGCATGTAAATATCTCTGGAGCGGCATTAAGACATTGGCAGCAGGCAAGATAGAGGTGGCAGTACTGGATGCCATGTCTATCGGTATTTCCGTTTGCAGGTGTGATATGAATACTGCAAGCTCCATTATGCTTTTACTTGGAATCGGAGAGATTCTGGAGGAGTGGACACACAAAAAATCAGTGGGTGACCTTGCCAGAAGTATGTCACTGAATGTACAAAAAGTTTGGAAGTGGACAGGCGAACGTGAAGAATTGGTGCCTGCTACCGAAATCGGTGAGGGTGATTTGGTAGTTGTCCATATGGGCAATGTTATCCCGTTTGACGGTGTGATTTCAAGCGGTGAGGCGATGGTAAACCAGTCATCTCTGACAGGAGAGCCGCTTCCGGTACGCAAGACAGAGGGCGGTTATATCTATGCGGGCTGTGTAATGGAGGAAGGCGAGCTGACAATACAGGTAAAAAAAGCCGGAGGCCTGAGCCGTTTTGAAAAAATTGTTACCATGATTGAGGAATCGGAAAAGCTGAAGTCTTCGTTAGAGGGAAAGGCGGCGCATCTGGCAGACCGCGTAGTACCGTATACACTGGCAGGGGCAGCGTTGACATGGCTGCTTAGCGGTAATACCACAAAGGCACTTTCGGTACTGATGGTGGACTTCTCCTGTGCCTTAAAGCTGGCAATGCCGATTTCGGTTTTATCAGCAATCAGAGAGGCGAGTCAGTATAATGTAACCGTTAAGGGCGGAAAGTTTCTGGAAGCAATGTCCGAGGCTGATACGATTGTATTTGATAAGACCGGTACTCTGACAAAGGCAAAACCGATTGTAGTGGATGTGATTCCGTTCGGAGAGGCATCGGCGGATGAAATGCTGCGGATAGCGGCCTGCTTAGAGGAGCATTTCCCACATTCTATGGCAAAGGCGATTGTGGATGAGGCGAGAATGCGTGGACTGATTCATGAGGAAATGCATTCCAAAGTCAATTATATTGTGGCACATGGAATTTCCAGTACGATCGAAGGGAAAAAAGCGATTGTAGGAAGCTATCATTTTGTATTTGAGGATGAGGGCTGTGTTGTTCCGGAGGGCATGCAAAGTGTATTTGATGAGATACCGCCGAAATATTCCCAGCTATATCTGGCGATAGAGAATAAACTTGCGGCAGTCATCTGCATTGAGGATCCGGTGCGGGCGGAGGCGGCTGAAGTAGTTGCAGCCTTGCGGAAGGCGGGACTTGAAAAAATCATCATGATGACCGGCGACAGCGAGCGGACAGCACGCTCGATTGCAGAGCGGGTACATGTGGATGCATATTATTCAGAGGTCTTGCCGGAGGACAAGGCAAAATTTGTGGAAAGAGAAAAGCAGGAAGGCAGAACGGTAGTCATGATTGGTGATGGAATCAATGATTCACCGGCATTGTCTGCCGCGGACGTGGGAATTGCCATTAGTGACGGTGCGGAAATCGCAAGAGAGATTGCGGATGTAACAATCGGAGCAGAGGATTTACACCAGATTGTGACATTAAAAGCCATCAGTGACGGCTTAATGAAACGTATCCATAAAAATTACAGAGTGATTGTTGGATTTAATACAGCGTTGATTTTACTCGGAGTGGGAGGTGTGCTGCAACCGGCAGTTTCGGCACTTCTGCACAATTCGTCTACGCTGGCAATCAGCTTATCCAGCATGCGGGATTTGTTGGACGATAATAATCAAATCAAATAATGATATAAGCAGACAGAATAAAAATCTGTGGGAAACTTAGAAATAAGGTTTTCACAGATTTTTTTCTTTAATGATGAAATCTATCAAATGCAAAAAAAATGCTTTGGTGCTCTTGACAAAAAAGAAATAATTAGGCATTATTAACTGAGGTTAGATATGACTAACTAAAAGAGGCGATGGAAAGGACCGGATATGGGAAGGGACATATTGGAGATTGTGGAAAAAGCAGATATGGATGATGTTAAAACACAGCTTGTTTTGCAGTGTGCGCCCTTTTTTACCGGACTGAAAATTTCCAATCTTTTTATGATTCAGAAACGACAGCTTGCATGGACAGAGCGTATGCTGCGGGACTGTGGTGTATCATTTGAGGTATTGCTTGAAACAAGGGAAAAGGCAGCCGTACTTTTATACGATAGAAAGGCTGTGGAAACCTATTTGGCGCAAAAACCGGTACAGAGAATTTTAAGAGGAATCGGGTATCCGTCTTTTTCGCTGAATGTTGTCTTGGATCGCTGTAAAAGTCGGTATGAAAAATACATGGAGCAACAGGGAGAATTTCCTCATGAGCTTGGACTTTTACTTGGATATCCGCCGGAGGATGTAGAGGGCTTTATCGATAATCGGGGAGAGCATTTTCTGTATGCGGGTTATTGGAAGGTTTATGACAATCTGCCTGCAAAGAAAAGGTTGTTCGGTCGTTTTGAGCGTGCCACAAAGGAATTGATGCAGTGCATTGTAACAGGAGAGGATATTGCTGACATTGTCAGTGGTAATATAAAAAATAGGCTGCATGGAGCAGCGGTTTAGGAGGAACAAAATGGATAAGGTATATGTAGTGTTCTGGTCACAGAGCGGTAACACAGAAGCAATGGCAGAAGCAATCGGTCAGGGTGTAAGAGAAGCAGGAAAGGAAGCAGAGGTTGTTTTTGTAAGCGATGCTTCTTTGGATGAATTAAAGAAAGCAAAGGGGTTTGCTCTCGGCTGTCCGGCAATGGGCGCAGAAGTGTTGGAGGAAGGTGAAATGGAGCCTTTCGTATGTGATGTAGAAGGCTTTGCAGCAGGAAAAACCATTGCACTTTTCGGTTCTTACGGATGGGGTGACGGACAGTGGATGCGTGACTGGGTAGACCGCATGAACAGTGCAGGAGCAACTGTATTAAACGGTGAAGGTCTGATGTGTCATGAAGTGCCGGATGAAGCAGGTCTTGCTGAGTGCAGAAATCTTGGAGCACAGTTGGCAGGTCTTTAAGAAAACAGGCTCTTGTCAAAAAAAAGTCGCCATACTATAATCGAATAGAAATATTTGATGAAAGTAATGGTATAGGTTGATTTATGAATTTGCAAGCGTCTGAAAAGAAGATTACAATTGAGCAGTTGGAACAATTAGAAAAAGACGGTGAAATCGTAGTGGATATTCGTCCGGAAAGTGAATTTGTCAGAGGCAGTTTTCCGGGGGCAGTTAATTTTCCGATGGAAAAGATATTGGGAGATTACTCGATTTTACCAAAAGCAGAAAAACTTTACTTTTTCTGTCATACAGGAACAAAGAGTGGTGAGCTGACCGAATTACTTGTTGCGAGTGGTATCAATGCATGTAATATAGAGGGAGGCTACCGCTCTTATTTGCGTTTATGCCTGCAAAGAGAAGTGGACGGGATGCAGGAAACAGAGGACCGGACGGATGCACTGGCAGAGCGCACAAAGGATATTGAGAGAAGTATTATAAAAAAATTTCGAAAAAATATATGGTGTCAGTTTACGAAAGCCATACGGGAGTATGAGCTGATTCAGGATGGAGACAAAATTGCAGTGTGTATCTCCGGTGGAAAGGATTCCATGCTGATGGCGAAGCTGTTTCAAGAGCTGAAAAAGCATGGCAGGAACAATTTTGAGCTTGTATTTCTCGTAATGAATCCCGGATACAATGAAGAAAATTGGCAGATTATTCAGAACAATGCAAAAATACTGGGCATTCCGCTGACTGTATTTGAAACGGAAATTTTTGATATCGTAGCCGATGTAGACAATAGTCCGTGTTATTTATGTGCGCGTATGCGCAGAGGCTATTTATATAACAATGCAAAGCAGCTTGGTTGTAACAAGATTGCACTGGGACATCATTTTGATGATGT
>JAZNIP010000188.1:0-9207 GCA_045577575.1 Lachnospiraceae bacterium
CCTTATAATAATCCACCTGTCCGTTACTAACCTGAAAATCTGACAATCCGGTGCTGCACAATGCCTCAATCATCATTGCCGCCATCTCCGCATCCGCTTCCACGGAATCATCCCCGATAAGTTCACTTCCCATCTGAGTTACTTCCTTTAATTTACCCTGAAGCTCTGAGGTATTGCTGAATGCATTCCCCTGATAACAAAATCTGAGCGGTCTGCTCTCTTCAATAAAATATTTTGCGGCACATCTTGCAATTGAAGGCGTAAAATCGGAACGAAGCACAAGGGTATTCCCCTCTTTATCAAAAAACTTATACAAATCCTTAGACGGAGTTGTCCCGATTTCTTTAGAAAAAACATCAAAATATTCAAATGTCGGTGTCTGAATGTCCTGATATCCATAGCCCGAAAAAATCTTATGGATTTTTTCTTCTACTGCTAATTTTTTTGCATATTCATCGCCATAGATGTCGCGTACACCCTCCGGCGTATGTACTAATTTTCTCTGCATAATACTCCTCTTCCTCTCCTGTCGCTTTATCATGGTAACGCATTATCATGATAGCACGCAAAACCACTGGTTAGTATACTAAATTGTATTCATTATGTCAACACCTGTTATCCAAATCTTTTTGTATCATATCCAAATATGCCACAAAAACACCATGTTTTTTCGGAATAACAAACTCCGTCGAAAGCTCCTCATAACGAAAGCTTTTTCTTCCTCCTGTAAGTGCTCTATCCCAGAAAACCTTTAAATGAGAAAAAGGTAAATAATAAAACAAGTCCTTTCCGGTATAATAAATTAAAAAGAAGGCTATGCCACCCTGCTTTTCAAAATCTTCCATGAAAGCCACCTGATGCTCATGAATATTCTGGAGAGCAAATGTTTCCGCTCCGCATTCTTTTGCATCAAAGCAGACCGGAATCCCCTGCACGACACCTATGTAATCTACCGTACTTTTTTGTTCAAAATATGCAAGTGTAATATGTCTGCTCTGTTTATCAATTTGAATCGGGGTGATTGGTGTTGGAACCTTTTGAATCAATGCCAAGCCATTTTCCCGGTATTTTTCATTTGTTCGATTAATTAAGTCTTCCAGGGTTGACCCCCTAAGTCCTCTGGAATTCCATGTCGCCATCTGTCTTTTCTCCTAAACGCCGAAAAAGCTCCGGCAACGGTGCTTTGATTTCCTGTCCGGACAACACCGCCAATTCTCCGGTCAATCGGGGAAATACTACCCGATGAGCATGAAGCATCTGATGCGAGATACCATAACGGCTCTTTCTTTCCTCATTTTGTGCTCTGTTTCCATACTTGTAATCACCCACAAGCGGATACCCAATAGATGCCAGATGTGCTCTGATTTGATGGGTTTTTCCGGTAATCAGTTCTACCTCTACAAGCGTTTCCTTTTTACCGATGCAAATCGGACGGTATCCGGTTACGATTGGACTGCTTCCCGGCATCTTATCCGTTGTAACGATAACTTTGTTCGTTTTTTCATTTTTTTGCAGATAACCCTCTATTTGACGAGCTTCTCTCATTTGTCCCTCAACATACAATAAATAATATTTATGTAGGCTGCGTTCCTTTAATACAGAGCTCATCTGCTGACTGCCATAGAGACTCTTTCCGCAAATAACAATACCACTTGTATTTCGATCCAAACGATTGCATACCGATGGATGAAAATGCTGCAGACTGTCTTTCGTTATCTTCTCTTCCGAAAGCAGATATCCTATCAGCCATTCGTTAAGTGACAAATCCTGCGGCTGTGCCTTTTGAGATAATATGCCTGCCGGTTTATTGACAAGAAGAATATGGGTATCCTCATATAGTATTTCTAATCTGCCGATTTTCCGGTAAGCCTGCAAGGCTTCTTTTTGCAGCTGTTCGTCTTGTTTTCTTGCTTCGGCTGTATTTCCACAAAATTTTGCAAAAGTCTCCTCGGAAAAAAACAGGGAAACCACATCTCCCTCACTTAGTTTTTCGCTTCCGTCCGCTTTTTTGGAATTTAAAGTGATGTTTTTTTTGCGTAACATTTTATAAAGAAAGCTGCTTTGAGCTTCCCTCAAATATTTTCGAAGAAATTTATCAAATCGTTGTCCGGCATCCTCTGCTTTTATGATAATCTGCTGCATTACTTCTCCTGCCCTATAATGAAACGTCTCTGATAATATCAGCTACGGCTTTTTCTTTCTCTTCCTTTTTTTCAGCAATTTCCCCAAGCTGCGATAGTCTTTCCCTAAATTTCCCGCAATCGGTAAAGAGCTTTACTGTCAAATTTCCATAGCCTCCCTGCTGCAAAACAGTAGAAATGTGCTTTTCTCCGGCTGCTATATCACATTTCTTATCTTCTGTATAGCCGCATACAGTATTGTTTTTTATTGCCATTGCACTAATCTGAAAATTTTTCTGATAACTGGTCAGATACAAATCATACAGCATAAACGTTCCGTCTGTATAAGGCTTTAGCTGTTCATAGCATTCCTGCGAGCACTGCCCTGCTTTTATATACATAATCATGCTGACAGCACTTTTACTTGCAGGAAGACAGCCAAGTACTGCTACAACCGTCAAAAGATTCAGTTTAGAGCCGGTGCTGACATATCCCATAAGAAAAATGGAAATCGACAAAGCAAAATAAAAAATTGTTCTTATAATTTCTTTTTTCTTTTGTACTTTCAAATAACCAAAGCATCCTTTTGTTACTTTCATTGCTTCCTCCGAATGATACACCTTGTTTCTATAATACTGTAAAAACTGCAACCTTTATTTTAAACGGTGCATAATTGCAAAAATCCACTTATGCGGAATCATTTTTCCTGCAACATGAAATGCCCGTATCGGCATACTGCATACCGAAATGTCTTTTTTGGCATAGGAATCACGAATTGCCTGTCTTACCACTTTCTGGGCAGATACAATCGTCAATTTCTTTACTGCAAGAGTTTTTCCGTATTTTTCTGCAATATCAAAAAACTCTGTTTCCACCGGACCGGGGCAAACGCTTGTCACATAAATTTTACGTTGCTTTAATTCCTGATTCAATGCCCTGGAAAAGCTGTGCACATAAGCTTTCGTAGCTGCATAAACCGCAAAATTTTCCTGTGGAAGAAAGGCTGCACTGGATGCCAGCTGGATAATCCGGCTGTTTTTTTTCATAAACGGAAGACAGCGATAGGTCATTTCCGTCAGAGCTTCACAGTTTAATTTTATCATGGAAAGCTGTTCTTCCAAAGAAAGTGCTTCTACATTTCCCATTAAGCCGAAACCGGCACAATTTACAAGAATACGAATCTGTGGTTTGGATATCTGTAAAAGCTCTTCAAACTGTTTCATGTAAACCGGATTGGTAATATCCATATCAATGATTCGGCACTTCGTTTTCAGTACCTGTGACAGCTCCTCCATACGTTCTTTTCTTCTGGCAATCAGCCAGATTTCATCCATGTTGTGAAATAACGAATCAAACTGTATGGCAAATTCCTGCCCCATACCTGAAGAGGCTCCTGTTATAATGGCAATATTCATAATATGCTCCTGTTCTTTTTTTGATTTTTATAATCCCGCAGATACATTTTTATTCATGCTATTTTTTCTTATGGACATTGCGAATGGTTTTCTTTTTTGCAGATCCTCCTGTTTTCTTTGAAACAGCTGCCGTATTTTTCTTTATCTCTGTTGTCTTTTTGGTATTCCCATATCTTTGAGGAGGACGTATCAGACATTTTTTCTCAAATCCAATCAAATCCGCTCTTCCTGCCGTAATCAGTGCTTCCTTTACAAGCTCATAATTCTTTGGATTGCGATACTGAATCAATGCTCTCTGCATCGCCTTTTCATGAGGATTTCTACATACATAAACCTCTTTTCCGTCACGCGGATCAATGCCGGTATAATACATAACTGTAGACATTGTAGAGGGTGTCGGATAAAAATCCTGTACCTGCTCCGGCATATAGCCCAAATCCCTCAAATACTCTGCAAGCGCAATTGCCTCTTTTAAAGTAGAACCCGGATGTGAGGACATCAGATACGGTACAAGAAATTGATTTTTCCCCATTTTTTGATTCAGTTTTTTGTATTTTGACACAAATGCTTCATATACCGCATTATGTGGTTTTCCCATTTTGGAAAGTACCGGATCTGCAATATGCTCCGGTGCTACCTTTAGCTGTCCGCTGATATGATGTTCTACCAGTTCTTTAAAAAAGGAGTCATCCTTATCCGCTAACAGATAATCAAAACGGATGCCAGAACGGATAAATACTTTTTTAACCCCGGGCAATACTCTCAGCTTACGAAGCAGTGACAGATAATCCTTATGATCTGCCTTTAAATTAGCACATGGCTTCGGAAAAAGACATTGCTTTTCTTTACAAACACCGTAGCGAAGCTGCTTATCACAGGAAGGAGCACGGAAGTTTGCCGTAGGTCCTCCCACATCGTGGATATAGCCTTTAAATTCTTTGTCCTGTATCATCCGTTCGGCTTCTTCCAGAATCGATTCATGACTTCGCACCTGAATAATTCTGCCCTGGTGAAAGGTTAGCGCACAAAAGCTGCAGCCTCCAAAGCAACCACGATTACTGATTAAAGAGAATTTAATCTCACGAATTGCCGGAACTCCACCCTCACCTTCGTAGATTGGGTGATAGGTACGCATATATGGAAGTGCGTACACATGATCCATCTCCTCTGTGGTAAGCGGTTTTTGTGGCGGAGTTTGTACCACATAGACACCGTTTGGATACGGCTCAATTAAAGTCTTGCCCGTAAAGGAATCCGTATTACTGTATTGTACTAAAAAACTGTCCGCATAACGGCGTTTTTCGGATTTCATCTCTTCATAAGACGGAAGGGTAATACTGTCATAGACTCCGGAGATATCCTTTGTTTTATAGACCGTCCCCGGAATAAAGCTGATATCCTTTACGGCAATACCACTTTTAAGCGCATCCGCTATTTCAATAATGGATTTTTCTCCCATTCCATATGAAATCAAATCTGCCTGTGCATCCAATAAAATCGAACGCTTAAATGAATTCGACCAATAATCGTAATGTGCCATACGGCGCAGACTTGCCTCGATACCACCTAAAATAATTGGTACATCCTTGTACGTCCTGCGAATCAGATTACTGTATACGACCGCAGCATGATCCGGACGTCTGCCCGGCTTGCCTCCCGGAGTATATGCATCACTTTCACGGGGCTTTTTGGAAACATAATAATGATTAACCATAGAATCCATATTGCCGCCACTGACAAGGAATCCCAAAGCCGGTTTCCCAAATATAGTTATACTTTTTTCATCCTTCCAATCAGGCTGGGCAATGATACCCACCTTATATCCGTGTGCCTCTAACAGCCTTGTAATAATAGCATGTCCAAAAGACGGATGATCCACATAGGCATCTCCTGAAACATAAACAAAATCTACCTGTTCCCATCCGCGTCCCTTCATTTCTTCTTTTGAAATCGGTAAAAATCCACTGCTCAATTTTGTTTCTCCCGCAATAGCTCTTTTACTTCCCGAATATCCGTAAAATCCTGAATGTAGTAATCGGCAAGTGCTCGCTTTTCCTCTCTCTGATAAACAGAATACTCATCCTCCACCGCACATACCTGCATTCCGGCAGCTTTACCCGCCTGAATACCAAATACAATATCTTCAAATACAAGACACTGATCCGGCTCTACCGCAAGCTGTTTTGCCGTCAGCAAATAAATATCCGGTGACGGTTTCCCCTTTTTTGCCTCGCAGCTCGTCATAATGCAGGAAAAATAGTCGGTAACACCACGCTCTGCAAGCACCATGTCTACGATCTGCCTTGAATTGCTTGTGGCAATACCAAGCTTAATATCTTTGGCTTTGCAATAATCCAAAAGCTCTCTTGCTCCCGGCTTTAGCATGACTCTTGTTCTATATTTTTCCCATGCCATGATATTCCAATCATTTTTTATTTCTTCTACCGATATTTCCAATGCAAATCTTTTTTTGAAATACTCTGCTGTTTCGGTAAAGCTCATACCCTCAATACTTTTCTGCAAATCATCGGGAATCGTCAGCCCGAATCTGCCCAAATATTCAATATCAATATCCTTCCATACCCACATGGAATCTACCAACGAACCGTCCATATCAAAAATAACTGCTTTTTTATTTTTTAGCATAATGTTATAGCTCCTCTAATTCCTCTGTCCGCAAGGGTCTGTATTGCCCAGGCTGTAGAGCTTCGTCCAGCATCAGACTTCCCATGCTGAGACGCTTTAAAAATAAGACCTGATTATCCACAGCTTCAAACATTCTTTTGACCTGATGAAACTTACCCTCGGTAATGGTAAGATAAGCTTCTTTTTTCTCTCTGTTCTTCCATTCAAATACAGCAGGACGTGTTCGTTTTTCTTCCCCGATATCAACACCTGTTTCTAATATGCCTGCCTGCTCCTCGGACACATCCTCTGCAAGAATTGCCAGATATTTTTTCGGCACCTGCTTTTTGGGTGATAAAAGGCGATGAGCCAGATCTCCGTCATTGGTAATCAGTAAAAGCCCCTCTGTATCCTTATCCAGTCTTCCTACAGGAAATAAATCCGTTCTGCCTTCCTCAGAAAGTAAATCAATTACGGTTTTATCACGCTTATCCGTCGTTGCGGAAACGCACCCCGCCGGCTTATTCAGCATATAGTATACGAACTTTTCATAGGTAATTCTTTTTCCTTGATAGCATATTTCCTGTATGTTTTCATCAATTTTTCGTTCCGGTCTCTTTTCTGCCACCCCGTCTACCAGGATAAGCCCCTTTCGGATATATTCTTTTACCAGGCTTCGTGTACCGACGCCGGCCTGTGTCAGAAATTTGTCAAGTCGCATGAATTCTTCTCCTTGCACATATGTATGAGTATACAACATTTTCACTTCTTTGGGGTGGTTTCTTGCAAAAAATTATAAAAAATTCAGTATTGCTATGTTTCTTTGTTATACTGCTTTCTGCTATTCTCTGTTATCCAAAGGAATCACTTGCTTATGCATTGAACGGACTAAACACATGGTTTGAACGCATGATACCCACCTTGTTTCCCTTTATGGTACTGACCGGTATTATCATTCGTATGCAGCTGACCCAAAGCTTTGCCCGCCTGTTTCGTCCTCTCCTTTTTCCGCTTCTTCATCTGCCCGGACACTGCTTATATGTTGTCGCAATGGGATTTTTATGTGGATTTCCGATGGGAGCAAAAATCATAGGAGACATGTATCGTCTTCGACAACTCTCTAAAGAAGAAGCCACCTATCTGCTTGCCTTTTGCAACAACATCGGTCCCGTTTTTTTCACCGGTTTTGTTTTTCCGTTTCTGCCCAAAACATATCCGGCAGTCGGATATCTGTTCGGTATGTATGGAATCCCACTTTGTTACGGTATGTTTCTGCGCTATTACCGCTACGGAAAACATTTCAGCTCCGGCGAACGCTTCGCACTTTATCAAGCCTCTGCCATACAAAAACCTCCCTCCTTTGCAGCTACACTGGACGCTTCCGTTTCATCCGCCATCCAGAGTATTACAAAGCTGGGAGGTTATATGATTTTTTTTAATTTATTAAATCTGTTGCCGCAGCTAACCTTCAACGGACTTTCCACAGTATTTTCCGATCTGAGCTTTGCCGCCTATACATTGCAAATTTTTAGCGGTCTCTTACTGGAAATTACAGGAGGAATCGTTCTTGCAGGCAGCAGCTGCCCGATACTCCTGCTTTCCATGCTGCAATTCGGAGGAATCTCCTGCTTTGCCCAAACCTATAGCATGATTTCCGATACCGACATTCCGTTATCCTCTTATCTGTTTCACAAAGGTGTCCAGACAATACTGGCATTTGGATACTATTGTATTCTTTTTCAGTTATGAAACCGAAACCGTTTCACTTTGTGAGGCAAGGTCATATTGATTATAGACCCGTACAGTCAATGAATTGCCGCTTGACGGAATTTTTACGGTATACTGCGCTCCTACGCTCTGCCATCTCTGCAAAGCAGACCATGTGTTACCGCCATCAAAGCTGTAGCTGTAATATAGAATCGGGCTTTGAGAATCTGCCCCCTGAAGCACGGCATTGATTATGCCGTTATCCTTTTTGGCAGATACAATTACAGCAGTCTCAGGAGGTGTTATATCCTGCATAACCGGCAATACCGATGCTGCGACCTTCGTTGTCTGCAGACCGGAATAATCCACACCCAAAAGCTCCGATTTTAAACCGAAATATTTTGCAACTCCGGTAGCATTTAGCTGTCCCAGACGCTGCAGCTTTTCTACACTGTTAAAATAAGGGATATCCTCCATATGATCCATGTGACAATGCTCAATAATCATGGATGGGATGCCAAGCTCTGTAGCATTGCGGATAACACCATAGTAATCGGTTCCCTTGTCGTTTAATTTTGTTTTGATACCTCTGCGATAAAGTCCATATCCGTCACAGAGTTCATTTAAAATCAAATCACCACAGGCATACCCCTTACTGTAGCCCTCTCCAAGTGACGGAATCCACACTTCTGCCCCATATAAATTTCCGTTTGCAGATTTGTTATAGTGAATACTAAACAAAAAATCAGCCTGCAGTTCTGCTGCAATCCGGGCTCTCTGTGCCAATGAGAGTTCCGAATCATCATAGCGGGTCATATGTACGGTGATTCCCTCATATTTTTCCAATTCGTTTTTCATCGAATATGCCGTAATCAGGTTGATGTCCTTTTCATCCAGTCCGGGGATCTGACCACCCTGTGCACTTCCTCCGTGTCCCGGATCAAGTACTACTACGATATTTTCTTTTGTCTGCGTGGCCGAAATCGGCTCTGCCTGTGAATAAGACGGGATTGCCACTGCAATCACCATTGCCACAAGCAATCCCGTCATCATTTTTAAACATCTCATATTAATTGAATGCTTTCTCCTTCGGAAATTTCTGTTTGCTCAATCTCTGCTTCTACATCCGCAGGATGCAGCTCCATACGATTGGACTTAACAATACTCATGCAATTCTGTAAGGATGCAATGGTACGTTCAAACTGCTGTGAAGTACTGTCAATGGAGTGTGCAATAATTGTCTCCAGATTCCCCAGAATATCATCGGTATACTGCATTGCTGCCGCTTTTACATTGTTTGCTTCGATAGTGGCATTATCCAGTATTAAGTCGGAGGCCAA